>JAUIBM010000133.1 GCA_030428345.1 Alphaproteobacteria bacterium
GTGCGCCATTACAACACCGAGCGCCCACATCGTGGACGGGATATCGGGAACAACGTGCTGCAAGTCGATTTCCGGCCTGTGCGTGACGGCCCGATCCGCCGCAATCGCCAGCTCGGCGGCATCATCACGTCCTACACCCGTGACGCTGCGTGAATTTCTGAGCCAACAGAAGGAGTAAAAGCTTCAGAAGCATCTTGCCGAGCTTCGTCACGGACTATAAAAATCATTCCAAGTCAGAGTGATGGTGCAACGTATACATTTTGGCACCCGTCTCAGATAGCGCTAAAGTCGCTCGGCACAGCAAGCGACCGAGACGGGCGGAACCACAGAGCCGAGGCGGTCCGTTTGACCAGCGTTTGCGCCGAACTGAGCCGCCGGGCAGCCGCCGATACTCTCCTGAAATCATGACGTGCGGCCACCGTGTCGCCGCTGTTTGCAGCAGCGTTACGGGGCTGTTTCGAGCGTGGAACAGTTGGCACCCTCCGCGCATTCCCGGAGCCGAAGCTGCGTCAGGTCAAGACGACCCGTTCAGGCGCCGGTCCCGTCACCCTCTTCATTCATGTCCGGCGCGCCACGCTGATCGCCCACCTTTCCGGGCGCTTGCCCACTGGTGTCGCCAAGGACGAACGTGTCGGGAAGAACTGAACCTTCAGGACAGATCAGGCCCGTTCGATCACCGAATTGACAAGGTTTTCCAAGCGTTCCTGCCGCCCCGACCGCGGTTCCGGTCTGAGATCGCCCGAGATCACCAACTCCGAAAGCTCGGATAGATCCGCGGACATGATCGCCTTTCCCCGATCTTTCTCCCAATCCGCGTAACGCGCGCTGCGCATCTCCTCCAGCCTTCCGTCCTCGAGCAATGCGGCAGCGGCCTTCAGCCCGCGCGCGCAGACATCCATACCTCCGACATGCGCAAGGATCAGGTCCTCGGGATCCAGCGATTGACGCCGCAGCTTGGCATCGAAATTCGTGCCGCCCGTCGTGAACCCGCCCGATTTCAGGATTTCGTAATACGCCAGAGCGACCTCGGGCACATTGTTCGGGAACTGGTCGGTGTCCCAGCCGGACTGATAGTCGTTCCGATTGATGTCGATGGAACCCAGAATTCCGAGGCTTGCGGCAAGCGCCAGTTCATGCTCGAAGCTGTGGCCCGTCAGAATGGCATGCCCCTGCTCGATATTGACCTTCACCTCGTTTTCAAGACCGTAACGCTTCAGGAAACCGTAAACGGTGGCAACGTCGAAGTCGTACTGGTGCTTGGTCGGCTCCTGCGGCTTGGGCTCGATCAGAATGGTGCCCTTGAAACCGATCTTGTGCTTGTAGTCGATGACCTTCGACAGCATTGCCGCAGCCTGATCCGCCTCGCGCCCCAGGTCGGTGTTCAGCAGGGTCTCATAGCCTTCGCGCCCACCCCAAAGAACATAGTTCTCGCCGCCCAGCTTGTGGGTCGCGTCAATGCAGGCCTTGATCGTCGCTGCCGACCAGGCGAACACCTCGGGATCGGGATTGGTAGCGGCGCCGGACATGAAACGGCGATGCGAAAAGAGATTTGCCGTTCCCCAGAGAAGCTTCGTCCCTGTCTTCTCCATCTTCCCGGCAAAATAGTCGGTGATCTCTTCGAGGTTCCGCAGGTTCTCGGCGAAACTCTCGCCCTCGGGTCGCACGTCGGCATCGTGGAAACAGAAGAACGGCTGGCCGAGGATGGCGAACATCTCGAAGGCGACATCCGCCTTCATCCGGGCGAGGTCCATTCCGTCTCCGAACCACGGACGATCGAAGGTGCGCCCGCCGAAAGGGTCGCCGCCTTCCCAGGCGAAGGAATGCCAGTAAGCGACGGCGAAACGCAGATGGTCCTCCATCCGCCGTCCGGCTACGATTTCATCCAGGTTGTAGTGGCGGAAGGCGAATTCGTTGTCCGTCTCCGGGCCCTCGTATCCGATGTGCGGGATGTTCGCAAAGAACGACGTCATGCGATATCTCCGATTGCTTTCTGGGCGGCTATGTAACGGCTCATGCCCTCGTCGAAGGCCGCCGTCAACGAACCGACGGGTTCGATTGTGGAAGTGATCTTCGGAGGCGTGGCGATCGTCTCGACTTCCCCCGTGGCGACCATCATGCCCAGGCGCGCCGCACCGAAGGCAGCGCCAAGTTCGGCGGATGCCGGCAGATCGATCGGACAGTCGAGAGCGGTGGCGATCGCCTTCAGCCAATACTCCGACCTGGCGCCCCCGCCGACCGCGATCAGGCGGTCGATCCTTGTTCCGGTGGCCGCAAGCGCATCCCGGCAATCCCGCAGGGCGAAGGCAACGCCTTCCAGAACGGCGCGCGTTCCCGCCCGCTGGTCCGTCGCATGTTCAAGCACAAGAAACGCACCCCGAATACCTGCATCGTTGAGGGGCGTCCGCTCGCCACCGAGATAGGGCAGGAAAACCGTCTTTCCCGGCGTTTCGAGCGTGCCCAGCGCGCCCGTCAACGCAGCCGCGTCCTGTCCGACGAATCGCCCGTACCAGTTCAAAGCATCGGTCGCAGCAAGGATCACGCCCATCTGGTGCCACGCCCCGGGGATGGCGTGGCAGAAGGTGTGGACCGCAGTTGCCGGGTCGGGCCGATAACTCTCGTTCGCAGCGAATAGAACCCCCGACGTTCCAAGCGAAACAAAGGCCTGCCCAGCCGAGACCACGCCCATCCCGATAGCGGAGGCCGCATTGTCGCCCGCGCCGCCCGCGACAGGAACGCCGACGGGTAGGCCGAAAGTGGCGGCGAGCTCGGACCGCAGGCCGCCTGACACATCGCTGCCTTCGACCAGCCGGGGCATCGCCGACCGGTCGAGACCCGTTTTCGCAAGAAGCTCGTCCGACCAATCGCGGGCGCCAGTGTCGAGCCAGCTTGTCCCGGCCGCATCCGACATTTCCGAGACCGCCTCGCCGGTCAGCCAGAGCCGGAGATAGTCTTTCGGCAGCAAGACACGCGCGACCTTGCCGAAGATCTCGGGCTCGTGCCGCGCGACCCAGACCAGCTTGGGCGCGGTGAACCCCGGAAAGACGATGTTGCCGGTAATCGCACGAAAGGCAGGGTCGGAATCAAGTTCCGCCGCCTCGGCGTGCGAGCGCGTGTCGTTCCACAGGATGCAAGGCCGCAGAACGCGATCATCCGGTCCGAGGATCGTGGCGCCGTGCATGT
This sequence comes from Alphaproteobacteria bacterium, assembly GCA_030428345.1. Classification (GTDB taxonomy): domain Bacteria; phylum Pseudomonadota; class Alphaproteobacteria; order Rhizobiales; family Rhizobiaceae; genus BOKV01. Next base: position 3,181 of record JAUIBM010000133.1, read on the forward strand.
GCCCCGACAGCCCGATGCCCCTGACGCCCGACAGGTCGGTCGTCGACGCCAGTTCACCCAATGCGGCTCCGGTTGCGGCGATCCAGTCGGCGGGGTCCTGCTCGGACCAACCTGGATGCGGACGCGAGACCTCGATCGCGGCACTGGCCGAAGCCAGCACCGTTTGATCATCGTCGATGAGGATCGCCTTTACGCCGCTCGTTCCCAGATCGAGGCCAAGATACATGTCAGCTTGTCACCCTTGCATCGCTTGCCATGAATTCGAACAGTCGCGCCACGGCTTCGGCGCCAGGATCGTTGTGACCCTTCAGGCTGGCCTCTGCAATATAACTTGCGCGCCCCGCCTTGGCCTTGGTGATCGAGGCGGTATGGTCGGCTCCGCTCCTTGCCGCCGCAGCAGCGGCCTCTAGGCCGTCCGACAGAGCATCCAAGGCAGGTTCGAGAGCGTCGATCATCGTGCGATCACCCCGAGAGGCGCCGCCGACCTGCCGGATCCGGTCGAGACCCGCTTGCAGCGAACCAACGGCGTTCTGCCCGCTCGCCGAAGCATCGCCCGCGGCGGCGAAGAAGATGGCAAGGAGTACGCCGGACGACCCGCCCATGGTCTGACTCAATTCGAGGCCGATGGCGCGATAGAGCTGGGTCGCATCCGCAAGCGGCAGGCGATCGCGCGCCTCGACCAGCGCCCGCGCGGCAGCGGCGAGCGTCGATCCCGTGTCGCCATCACCGGATTTGGCATCCAGTGCGTTCAGATCGGCCTCTGCGGCGATCAGCGCGTTGCAACACCGTTCAAGGAAGGCCGCCATCCGGTCGTCTTTCGACGGCTTTGGCTGGATCGGCGTCAATCCATCAGGCAAGGGCCGGAGTTCGACCTTTTCGACCCTGTGGCAGCCGGGCCAGGCCCAGGGCGCAACCGGCGCAGTCAGTGCGGCTTCCTCGGCAGCACCAACCGGCAGGGCCGAGACGGAGAAGCCCTGCATATCAAGCGAGGTCATCATCGGTGCAGGTCCGATCATCCATGTGATCTGCGGTCCGATCCGCGAAGACACCAGTTCTTCAGCCAGAACGGCCATTTCAAGCGGTGTCGCACCACCGAGGTTGTTGAGAAGCGCGACGTATTTGCCATCGCCCATCGAGGGCGCCAGACGGTCGACGACCATGGCCATGGCCTCTGCGGCGCCGGCGAAGTCGACCTGCTCGATCCCCGCTTCCCCGTGGATACCAAGGCCAAGCTCGGCCTTGCCATAGGCGATGCGCTCTTCCTTCGGCGAGCCGGGAACGGTGCAGGTGTCCAGCGACATCCCGATCGACGCAACGCCGTCGATCACCTTCTGCGCGGCGGCCGTCACTTCGTCGAGCGACGCGCCCTGCTCTGCCAAAGCGCCCGCGATCTTATGGACGAACAGCGTCCCCGCAACCCCGCGCGGCTGCGGCAGGTCTGGCAGCGCCACGTCGTCGTCGACGACGACCATGCTGACATTCAGGCCAAAGGCGCGGGCACGCTCGGCGGCCAGGCCGAAATTCAGCCGATCGCCCGTGTAGTTCTTGACGATGAGCAGGCAGCCCGCGTCGCCGGTTACGGCCAGGATTCCGGCCAGAACAGCATCGACCGAAGGCGAGGCAAAGACGTCGCCGCAGACTGCCGCAGTAAGCATACCCTTACCGACAAAGCCCGCGTGGCTGGGTTCATGTCCCGAGCCGCCCCCGGAGATCAGCGCCACCCTGGACTTGTCCCAATCCGTGCGCAGGACGACGCGGATATGCGGATAGCCGTCCAGCCGCGCCAACCGCCCGCCGCCGGTGCGAAGGGTTCCGTCTATGGCTTCGTTGACCAGCCTTTCGCGGCTGTTGATGAACTGGGGCATCCTCTGGTTCCTCCCTCAGATACGCGCGCCGCTGGCGTCGAAGTACAGCGGTTGGCGCGGGGCGATGGCAAGCGCGTCGCCGGGTTTAAGTGATGTATGCGGATCGGCCAGGGTAATGATCACGTGACCATCGAGATCGAGATGCAGCCGCGTCTGATCGCCCAGATGCTCGACCCGGACAACTTTCGAGGTCTTTCCCTCTCCCTCGGCGATGTGTTCGGGCCGCAAACCGATCGTCTTGGCGCCACTGGGCGCGCCCGGGAACAGGTCCGCGGGCAGCGTATTGATCCGCGGAAGACCAAGGCGGCCGGCGACGTAAAGACTGACCGGGTTCTCGTAGATCTCGCGGGGCGAGCCGAACTGGACAAGGCGCCCATGGTCCAGAACACCCACATGGGTGGCCATGGTCATGGCTTCGATCTGGTCATGGGTCACGTAGAGAAGCGTGGCCCCGAGATCCGATTGAATGCGCTTGAGCTCCACTCTCAGATCCGCGCGAAGCTTGGCGTCAAGCGACGAAAGGGGTTCATCCATCAGGTAGACATTCGGCCGGCGGACAAGCGCGCGCCCGATCGAGACGCGCTGCATCTCGCCCCCCGACAAGGCAGTGGCCTTGTTGTCGAGCTTATGCGAAATCTGAAGGATATCAGCGACTTCCGCGACGCGTTTCGCGATCTGGTCGGCCGGCGTCTTCAGGATCGGCGATTTTAATGGGAATGCCAGGTTCTCGCGCACCGTCATGTGCGGATAAAGCGAGTATTGCTGGAAAACCATAGCCACGTCGCGCTGTGCGGGGGTAAGACCGGCCACGGAACGACCGGCGATACGGATGTCGCCCGCAACAGGCTCCTCCAGCCCCGAGATCAGGCGCAGCGTGGTCGTCTTGCCCGCGCCGGTCGGGCCCAGCAGGACGACGAAAGCGCCGTCGGGCACTTCCATCGACACGTTCTCCACCGCGACATCGCGGCCGAAGCTCTTGCTGACACCGTCGAGAAGAATTTCAGCCATGACCCAGAATCCTCTCGTTCGCGGCCGAGCGGAGTGCCATGCCAGTTCTGGCATCGAACACCGTCAGCGTTGCACCGTTGAGCTCCAGCCCAACGTTTTCGCCCTCTTTGACAGGGACTTCGGACCCGGTGCGGACCTTGATCTCGCCATTCGGTGTATCGACCATGACGATCTGAGTCGTGCCAAGGTATTCCGAGGCAATGACCTTGCCCCGATACATCCCGTTGTCGCTGAAGTGGACATGTTCCGGACGGACACCAAGCGCTAGTGCCCCTTTCGCGCCTTCCCGGAGGTCGGGCACAAGGAAGTCGTGGCCGTTCACCTGCACGCGTCCGCGACCGGCTTCGACGAAGCCGTCGAAACGCAGGAAATTCATTGGAGGCGATCCGATGAATTCGGCGACGAACATCGTGGCGGGCCAGTCATAGATATCCTGCGGCACCCCGAATTGCTCGATAACCCCATGATTCATTACAACAATCTTGTCGCCCATTTGCATCGCTTCCAGCTGGTCATGGGTGACGTAGACCGTTGTCGCTCCCATACGGTCGTGCAATGCGCGCAACTCTTCTGCCATGTGCTCACGGAACTCGGCGTCGAGCGCGCCAAGCGGTTCATCCATCATGAAGGCCTTGGGCTCGCGCACGATCGCGCGGCCAAGTGCGACGCGCTGGCGATCGCCGCCGGACAGGCCGCCGACGGGGCGGTTGAGAATGTCCTCGATACCGAGTATGCGCGCGACTTCGGCGACCTTCTCCTTCACCTTGGCGCGGGGCATACCCTGGCTGACGAGGGGATAGGAGATGTTCTTGCGGACGTTCATGTGTGGATAGAGCGCGAACATCTGGAAAACAAAGGCGATATCCCGCTGCGAGGCAGGCTTCTGGCTGACCTCTTCACCGTCGATGTAGATCTCGCCCGAGGTCGGCAATTCCAGTCCCGCGATCATCCGAAGCGTCGTCGTCTTGCCGCAGCCCGAGGGGCCGAGCAGCATGAAGAATTCGCCATCCTCGATCGCAAAGGAAGACGACTTCACCGCGTTGAAGTCCCCGAAATCCTTACGCAAATTCTCGATGACTATCTTCGCCATCAGTCACCCTCCGGGAAGTGGCTGACGACGATGAACATGACCGTTCCCACCAGCGTCACGATGAAGGAATAGGTATAGGCCCAGATCACGAAGGGCTGCATCAGCATGACGACGCCAATGGCGATGAGGATCGAGGCGACCATCTCCCAGGGGCCACGGCGAAGCCGCAGAAGACCGTTAATGAAGTCAGACATGCCGCGCCTCCGGCCCGGTCTGCCAGGCGTCTGCATTGTGTCTGCCAAGTGTA
>JAUIBM010000134.1 GCA_030428345.1 Alphaproteobacteria bacterium
GCTGTTTCGCAAGCTGGCGCGGGCCATGCTGGCGCCCGTCCTCGGCGAGCGGCTGGCGCTCATTCTCGTGTCGGGCGTCCTGTTCGGCGCGCTGCACTGGAGTTCCGGCGCCGGCAGCGTGGTCGGGGCCATGCTGTTCGGTTTCGCCCTCATGTATCTCTATCTCGATTTCGACGACATCGCCCTGCCCATCGCCGCGCACTACCTGGTCGATCTCGCCTTGTTCCGCAACGCGCCGGTCGCGGGCTGAAAGGGAGACGCCCCAAAACGCCAAGAACCCCGCTCGCGGGGGTTGCCGCGGCGGGGTTCCTGGAGAAGGAGGGTGGGAGAACCCTCTTGGTCGATCGGTAGGCCGGTCCCTCGGTTCCCGTTATCCCTGGCCTTCGTCCCCTCAAGGTGCGAGAGGGATCGGCTTCGGGCGGGATCCTCGGGACCGGCTCCCTGCTGCGGAGCGTCAGGGGCGTGATTTACCCCGCAGCAAAGCTGTTATCCGCAGACGCGCACGCGCTGGTAGACGGGCCGGCCGTAGCCATTGTATCCGGCGAAGCGCTTTTCCTTCCAGCAGCGCGGCTGGTAGACCGGCTGGGCGTAGGTGACGCCATAGGACGGCTGGGCGTAGACGGGCCGGGTTGCCGCGCCGATGATGGCGCCGGCGACGATGCCGCCCAGAAGTGCGCCCGCCACATGCTTTCCGCCGGCATGGGCCTCAGTAGTGTTGGCGATCGATCCCGCCGCGACGAGGGCGATGGCGGCGAGGCCTGCGATGGCTGTCTTGCGAAGGTTGGTCATGGTCGTGTCTCCTGTTTCCCTGTTCTCTTCGGTCCGGGCTGTGCTCGTTGCCCGCTTCCGATGAACCAGAGATAGAGCGCGCCGCGCCGGATCGGTGTGCAATGGGTCACAGGCAGGATAGTATCGCTCCGATCGGCGCATGTTTCCTTGATCGCGGTCAATGCGAGAACCGGAACCGCAGGTTGAAACGGCGCGCCGGCCGACGAGATCAACCTCAGGCTTGGCATGCCGCCCGCGCATGTCTAAATGTCGGGCGGGGCTTCGTTCCCGACAGGGCTTCGGCCCGCGACCGCCGTACCGTGTTCCGATCCTTGAAAGCGAGAATGTTGCCGTGATGCGATTCCTGACACCCGCCCTGCTGCTCGCCGCCGCAATCTGCTTCGGGCTGGGGATCACGCTGCCGCTGATCGAGTTCGAGAAGCTCTTCCTGTTCAAGGAAACGCCGTCGCTGGTGGGGGTGGTGAGCGGGTTGTGGATCAAGGGCGATCTGGCGCTCGCCGCGCTGGTGGCCGCGTTCTCGCTGGTGTTCCCGGTGGTGAAGCTGTTCACCGTATTCGAGGCGGCGTTCGGCGCGGGCCGCTTTCCGGCCTGGGCGGGCGTGTTGTCGAAATGGTCGATGATGGATGTGCTGCTGGTGGCGATCCTGGTGTTCGCGGCCAAGACCAGCGGGCTGGCGAGCGCGGTGTCGCAGCCGGGCATCTGGTTCTACGCCGCTTCCACCCTGCTGGCCGCCGTCGCGGCGGGAACCATGAAGAAGCCGGCGGAGGCCGCCCGGACCGAGGGCTGAAAGGCGCCGGCGTCAATAAAAAGACCGCGCCGAGGCGCGGTCCGGATTGTTTCGCCGTGTGAGGAAAATCGGCTTACGCGTTGCTGCGATAGTCCTGGATGCGGGTGGTGCGAAGTCCGGCCAGGCCATGGGCGTCGATCGCGATCTGCCAGGACAGGAATTCCTCCACTGTCAGCGTGTAGCGCTCGCAGGCCTCCTCCAGCGAAAGCAGTCCCCCGCGAACCGCGGCCACGACTTCCGCCTTTCGACGGATGACCCAGCGCCGGGTCGATTGCGGCGGAAGATCTGCGATCGTCAATGGACTGCCGTCCGGCCCGATGACGTATTTTATGCGCGGTCTCACCTGATCGGTCATACCATACTACTCACTACACAAAGACCAATTCAAAACCGAAGCTACAGCGGCTGCCTTAAAATTCGCCTAAGGGCTTGGTAGCAAATGCGTAATAAATCTTAATGAAATCGGGTCCGCGCTCTCGCGCGTGATTCGCCGCCCGTGCCGCTTGCCGCAAGCCGTGCGCCCGGTGCAAACTCGCTCCCTGGTTGGGGAGGGGGTTGCGATGAACGAATTGCTGAGCACGGGCGAGATGGGCGCCGCCGACCGGGCGACGATCGCCGCGGGCAAGCCGGGCTTCATCCTGATGCAGAACGCCGGCAAGGCCGTGTTCGAGGCCGCCGCCGACATGTTCGGCGAGGGCGGCGCGGCGCTGGTGGTCTGCGGTCCCGGCAACAATGGCGGCGACGGCTTCATCGCCGCCTCGCTGCTGGAACAGGCCGGGCAGGAAGTGAGCGTGACGCTGCTCGGCGATCCGGAGCGCCTGGGCGGGGATGCGCGCCTCGCCTTCCAGAAATGGGGCGGGAAGCTGACCCCGCCACACTCGCTGGACCCCGCGCGCTTTGCCCTGATCATCGACGCGCTGCTGGGCGCCGGGCTCGACCGGCCGGTGAGCGGAGAATTCGCCGAGATGATCGGGCGGATCAACCGCAGCGGCGCGCCGGTGCTGTCGGTCGACCTGCCGAGCGGGGTGCGCGGCGATACCGGCCAGGCGATGGGCGCGGCGATCCGCGCCAGCCGCACGGTCACCTTCTTCCACCGCAAGCCGGGACACCTGCTGATGCCGGGGCGGCACTATTGCGGCGAGGTGACGCTCGCCGATATCGGCATATCCGAGGACGTGCTGCAGGGGCTGGGCGTGCGCTGCTTCGAGAACGGGCCGCAATCATGGGGCGCGATGCTGCCGCGGCCGGAGCCCGGCGGGCACAAATATGACCGCGGCCATGCGCTCGCCGTCTCCGGCGGCCCGACGCGAACCGGCGCGATCCGCCTGGCGGCGCGGGCGGCGCTGCGCGTCGGGGCGGGGCTGGTGACGATCGCCAGCCCGCCGCCGGCGCTGATGGTGCACGCCATGCACGCAACCGCGGTGATGCTGGCGGGCATGGAAGGCGCGAAGGGACTGGCCAGCCTCCTTGAGGATCCGCGCTTCAGCGCGCTGGTGCTGGGCCCGGCGCTGGGGGTGGGCGAGGCGACGCGCGAACTGGCGGGTGTCGCCCTGGACGCCGGACGCGCCTGCGTGCTGGACGCCGACGCGCTGACCAGCTTCGCCGATGCGCCGCAAGCGCTTTTCGACCGGATCGAGGCCGGCGGCGGGCCGACCGTCCTGACCCCGCATGCCGGCGAATTCGCCCGGCTGTTCGGCGCGCCGCAGGGGGAGGGCGACGGCGGGCCGCAAGAGGAGGACGAGGACGAACAGATGCGCGAACTGCGCCATGAGGCCGGACCCGGCAAGCTGGAGGCGGCGCGCGCCGCCGCCCACGCCAGCGGCGCCGTCGTCGTCTACAAGGGCGCGGACACGGTGATCGCCGCGCCGGACGGGCGCGCCGCCATCAACGCCAATGCGCCGGCAAGCCTGGCGACAGCCGGGGCGGGCGACGTGCTGGCCGGAATGATCTGCGGCCTGCTGGCGCAAGGCATGCCCGCCTTCGAGGCGGCGTCGGCCGCCGTCTGGCTGCACGGGGCGGCCGCCGGCCGCTTCGGGCCGGGGCTGATCGCCGAGGACATCGAGACGCAATTGCCCGCCGTGCTGCGCGAACTGGGCTGACCCGATCCGCCCGAAAAAGGCCCGCAAGTGGGGCCGCAACGCGGTTTCCGAGGCGGCCTCCCGCCGCGCCGGCGCCCTGTTGCGCTGCAACATTGTGTAACCCCTTGTGATCGCTCGCGAACCAAAAAACACATTGATGCCCGAATTGGCCTTCTACTGCGCCGCAAGGCGTCCGGCGGGAGAGCGATCCCCGCGGCGGCCCATGTGAAACAATCCAAGGACGGATCATTGCTGAAATCGATTTGCGCTGCGCTTGCGGCAACCCTTTCGCTCGCCCTGTGCGCCCCCGCCAATGCCCAGGATTGCGGCCGCGCCTCGTGGTACGCCCTGCATTCCAAGACGGCCTCCGGCGAACGCATGAACCCCCAGGCCCTGACGGCGGCCCACCGCAGCATGCGCTTCGGCACCAAGCTGCGCCTGACCAATCCGCGCAACGGCCGCACCGTGGTGGTGCGCATCAACGATCGCGGCCCGTTCATCAAGGGACGCGTGCTCGACGTTTCCAAGGCCGCCGCGCAGCAGCTGGGCTTCATCCGGTCGGGCCACACCCGGCTGTGCATGGAACGCGTCAGCTGACCTCAAGGGTCGTCCGGGCCGCCTGCGGCGGCGATCGATGCGAAACATGCTGCGGGTCATGCTGCAGCGGGGCAAGGCCATGCTGCGCAGCAAAAACGCAGCATGAGCGCTTATGATTTGGAGTTTGCGCGCGGATTGGCTATATCCGGCGGGATTTTGGACAGCGCGGCCTTGAACCGCGCATGAGCCGAGTGGACGCCATGTTGAATTCCCTTGATCTTCCCGGTCGCCCGGAAGACACCCGCATTGTCGTCGCCATGTCCGGCGGCGTCGATTCCTCCGTCGTCGCCGGGTTGCTGGCGCGCGAGGGCTATGACGTCGTCGGCGTCACCCTGCAGCTCTACGACCACGGCGCGGCGACGCACCGCAAGGGCGCGTGCTGCGCCGGGCAGGACATTCACGACGCGCGCCGCGTCGCAGAGACGCTCGGCATTCCCCATTACGTGCTGGACTATGAGAGCCGGTTCCGCGAGGCGGTGATCGACCCCTTCGCCAGGAGCTATGTCGAGGGCGAGACGCCGATCCCCTGCGTCGCCTGCAACCGGACGGTCAAGTTTTCCGATCTGCTGGCGACGGCGCGCGACCTGGGCGCGGCGGCGCTCGCCACCGGCCATTATGTGCGCTCGGCGCTGGTCGACCCGGCCAGCGGGCGGCGCGCCATGTTCCGCCCGGCCGATGCGGCGCGCGACCAGAGCTGGTTCCTCTTCGCCACCACCCAGCAGCAGCTGGATTACCTGCGCTTCCCGCTCGGCCACCTGCCCAAGGCGCGCACGCGCGAGATCGCCCGCGAACTGGGCCTTGCGGTGGCGGAAAAGTCGGACAGCCAGGACATCTGCTTCGTGCCGCAGGGGCGCTATTCCGACGTCATCGCCAAATTGCGCCCGCAGGCGGCCGAGGCCGGCGACATCGTGCATCTGGACGGGCGCGTGCTCGGCCGGCACGAGGGCATATTGCATTACACGGTGGGCCAGCGGCGCGGCGTGGGCGTGGCGGCGGGCGAGCCGATCTATGTCGTGCATCTGGACGCGCCGGGCAACCGGGTGATCGTCGGCCCGCGCGAGGCGCTGGGCGCCAGCCGCATTTTCCTGCGCGAGACCAACTGGCTGGGCGAGGGCGCCCTTGAGGATCTCCCGGCCGAGGGCCTTGCGATCCACGCCAAGGTGCGCTCGACGCGAGGGCCCGCGCCGGCGCGCCTGTTCGCGGCCGGCGGGCGGGTGCATGTCGACCTCGAGACGCCGGAAAGCGGCGTCGCGCCGGGCCAGGCCTGCGTCTTCTACGCCGACGACAGCGAGGGCGCGCGCGTCTTGGGCGGCGGCTTCATCGAGCGGGCCGAGCGCGAGGCGGGCGCGGAGGCGGCGCTGGCGCGCCTCATCGCCGGCGCGGCGGCCTCCAATGCCCGCCAGCCCGCCGCTGCAATGGCGAGGGGCCACATGGCGGGCGCGCGGGCCGATTGATCCCGCGCCGGACCGGCCGATCATGCCACGGTCCGGCCCGCCGGCGCGCGGTCTGGCCAAGCTGATTGAAATGAGGGCGGCGAACTGCTTGACAGCAATTGCCCCCCTTCCTTATATGCGGCGCACCCGGCAGGCGATTTGCCCTTGCCCGGGCACCCCATTGGGGCGGAGTAGCTCAGCCGGTTAGAGCAGCGGAATCATAATCCGCGTGTCGGGGGTTCGAGTCCCTCCTCCGCTACCAGTTGTCCAATATAGGGCTTGCCCGGTAGCCGGAACCTGTAGATCTCGTCCTTGGAATCAGGCCCAACCTGGCCGATCAATTTTGTGCGCCAACATATCCGCTACAACGATCGCAGGGATGCAAAGCAGCGGCGATATCCCGTGTACCGCGACGAAAGTAGGCAAATCCACCGTAATCATCTTGCCTGAGGCCAACCGCTCAAGCCCCAATCCGTAGGCTGCGACACCAGCCAGCAGGGCAGCGACGATCGCCGCAAGCCAAAGGGCAGCGCGGACATGTTTGGGGGCGGCCAGACAAGCCAGCGTCGCGGCCAAAACTCCGGAGGCCAGGACCAATACGCCGAGACCCGCCACCCGCAAGGCCGCCGGCAAGCCAACGATCCAGTCATGATCCGACGCGTAGATAGTCATGTGAGCGGAGGCAAGAAACACCGCAAATGCAGCCCAGCCGGTCGCCCAACTCGCGCGCCTTTGGTGCAGGCGCAACCAGGGATCGAGAATCACGATACCGATCATTGCGCCGCCTGCGACGGCAGCCGAGGGAGCTACAACGAGTTTGCTAACCGAGCCGCCATCACCCGGCATTTGCCAGAAAATCTCCGCAGCCAGTTGATCCAGCCCGCCCAGAAATGCCCCGACGAACAAAGCCAACGATATCCTTTGCGGCAGCGCCAGGGCATCTGTGTCCGAAAGCCAGGACAAGCGAACCAACAGATAGGGCGCCAGGAGAACGGCTACACACCCGCAAAAAACGAGTGCTGGGATGACCAGCTTATCGGGTTGCGGGAAGCCACTGGGACCTACTGCGGCCTTCAGCAGCGAAAAGAAGGCCGCTGCAATTGCGGCGATCGTCAACAGTGCGGCAGCTCTCGGCGTTTTCCCGCCCCATCTGCCCGCATAGCTTGCCCCCATCACCGCGACAAACGCGGAAATCATCGTCCCCAACATGTTGGCGTCGCGCTTGGCGATGTCGGAGCACCCTCCCTTTAGAACATGTCCGGTAAGACAGACCGACCATGTCGCCACTTCGTGCACGAAATTGCTGAACACCACCACGCCCACGGCCAAAGCAGCCAGTGCAGCAAACGATGGAGCGTCGTGCGACGGCGTTGGGGGAGAGACTTGCAACGAGGCCACCTTCTCGACTTCCTTCACATTGTCTTCGGAATTCACTGGTTGAGCCTCTTATTCACCATGACAAGTGCGCGGACCGCCACCACCTCGTCAATGCAACCGGGCAATTGCTGCAACACTCCGTCTGGCGAAAGACATTCACCTGCTTTTCTTGGAGGCAGCGCTATGAAGACGCTGTGGAGCAGATCAAACACTTCGAGCTGTCGGGCAGTGTCAGACCCTTTTGATGCTGCACGCACCGCCTTGGATAGATCCGCCACCCAGAAACGCGTGTTGTT
>JAUIBM010000135.1 GCA_030428345.1 Alphaproteobacteria bacterium
CGCCAGCAGCCATGTGGTCCAAAGCGGCGGGTAGGCGATGAATTTGATCTCGAACAGCCGCCAGGCGCGCGCGAGATACGAACCGATGCACGCATACATGAAGCCTGAATAGAGTGGCACGCCGGCGATGCGCAGTAGGCTCTCTTCGGGATAAATCCACGAGCCCTGCGCCGTTTTGAAAATTTCCATCGCCGTGCCGACGATATGGAAAACGAGGATGACAATCGCCTCGTCCCAGCGCTCAAGCTTGGTTAGGAGCAGCGCCGCCTGGATCGCCACCGCGCAAAGGAAGAGGAAATCGTAGCGCGCCAGAAGGGCGTCATCGGGATACCAGAGCCTGGTGGCGATGATCAGCGCCAGAAGCGCGCCGCCGAACAGGCAGGCCCAGGCCTCTTTCAGCCCGAAGACGAGAAACTCGACCAGCCCGCCGGCAAGACCGGATGCAGGCAGGGCGTCGAGGACGCGATGCGCGGCAGCGTCGATGCGCTGCTCGAGCGAGGTGAAGCGGCGCTTATCGGGCCGGGCCGGCATGACCGAGGGCCCGCAGGAATCCGGCCAGATCGTCGCTGACATGGTCGATCCAGGGCCGGCCCTCGCTGCCCAGTTCCCAACTCTCCGCGCCATAGGCGTTCTCTCGCGGCGGCAGCACCAGCACCGTCGCCATGCCGAGCGCCTTGGGCACTTCCAGATTGCGCGGCATGTCCTCGAACATCACGGCGGCGGCCGGGTCGATGCCATGCGCGGCGATGAAGCGTTCATAGGCGAGCGGCTTGGGCTTCGGCTCAAAGCCGGCCGCGACAATGTCGAACATCGCGTCGAAGATCTCGGGAAAGCCGAGCGCGGCGAGCGTGTTGCGGGCGTGCGGAATGTCGCCATTGGTGAAAATGTGCTTGCGGCCCGGAAGGGCGGCGATCGCCGCTCCCAGCGCCGGGTCGGGCGCAATCGCGGCGTAGTCGATATTGTGCACATCGGCCAGATAATGCTGCGGGTCGATGGCGTGCTCGGCGATGAGGCCGCAAAGCGTGGTGCCGTGATCGCGATAGAGCCGCTTCTGCAGGGCGCGCGCCTCATCCTGCGGCAGTCCCGTCAGGCGCTCGACATAGGCGGTCATGCGCCAGTCGATCTGGCCGAAAATCTCGGCATTGCGCGGGTAGAGCGTGTTGTCGAGGTCGAAGACCCAATCGGTGACATGGGCAAGGTCGACAGGGGGGCGGGCGGAAGCATCGTTCATGCCTCGCCCATAGCGCAGGAAGCGGCCTGGCGCCACCGTTGCGGCAACTTGATTTTTCGCCGGACCGGGCGCAAGAGGCGCGCCATGTCACTGTGGATCCCCATCACCATCGCCGCGGCCTTCCTGCAGAATGTACGTTCCGCGCTGCAGAAATACCTCAAGGGCGTGATGGGCACGACCGGGGCGACCTTCGTGCGCTTCGGCTTCGGCGCGCCCTTCGCCGTGGTCAGCGTCGCGCTGATGCATTACGGGCTCGGCTATGCCTGGCCGCCGGTGGGGGTGCATTTTCTCGTGGCGGCGGCGATCGGCGGCATCGCGCAGATCGTGGCGACATTCCTGCTGGTTCATCTGTTCTCGTTCCGAAATTTCGTGGTGGGAACCGCCTATTCCAAGACCGAACCGCTGCAGGCGGCCGCCTTCGCTTTCCTCGTCCTGGGCGAGGGGCTGACCCGCGGCGGGCTGTTCGCCATCGTGGTCGGGGTGATCGGCGTGCTGGCGATCTCGCTCGCCCGGGTCGAATTCTCCCGGCGTACGCTGATTGCGGCGATCGCCAGCCGCCCGGCGCTGATCGGCATCGCTTCGGGCGGCGCCTTCGCCGTCTCGGCAGTCGGCTACCGCTCGGCCTCGCTGGCGCTCGGCGGACCCAATTTCGTGATGCAGGCCTTCTTCACGCTCGCCTGCGTCACCGTTTTCCAGACCACCCTGATGCTCGGATGGATGGCGCTGCGCGATCGCGCGGAACTCGCCCGCGTCGCGAGAGCCTGGCGGCCGTCGCTGCTCGTCGGCATGACCGGCATCACCGCTTCGGCCGGCTGGTTCACCGCCATGACGATCGAGAAGGTCGCCTATGTGCGCGCGCTTGCGCAGATCGAGATGGCGTTCACCTTCGCGGTTGCGGTGCTCGTCTTCCGCGAAAGGATCTCGCGCATGGAGGCGGTCGGCACCCTGCTGATCGTGGTCGGCATTCTGGGACTCCTCAGCTTCGGCTAGCGCTGACGGGAAGCTTTGGCGCCCTTGCCTCTTGACGAGCAGATTAAAATCAATCAAGTGATTGATTGATGAACGAGCCCTGTAAACAACACTATGTCGCGGGAGACGATCGCCGCACGGCGATCGCAGCGGCCACGCGCACCCTGATCGCCGAGCACGGTTTCGAGGGATTGCGCATGCGCGAGATCGCCGAGCGCATCGGCATCAACATCGCCACGCTGCACTACCACGTGCCATCCAAGGCTGCCCTGGTGGAATTGCTGGCGCAGTCCCTGCGCGACGAATTCATGGCCCAGCACGCGGCCAATCCGCGTGACGCGCTCAGCCCGCGACAACTCCTTGCGCTGGAAATCGACGAATTCGAACAAACGGTGCTGACCAATCCCGGGCTGCACATCGTCTACCGGGAATTGATGAACCGCGCCGCGCGCGACGAGACCGTCCGCACGATCATCAGCCCGCTGAGCCAATTCTGGCACAACCAGATCACCAGGATTCTCGAGGCGGGTCGCGCGGATGGCAGCTTCCGCGCCGATCTCGACCCCCAGGCCGGCGCGAGCATCGTGATCGGCTCGCTCATCCAGTATTCGCGCGAATGTCACAACAAGGAAGTCGACTTCGCCCCCCTTCGCGCAGAACTCCTGCGCTGCGTCTCCACTCCCGGCGACCCCAGGCCGGACGAAAGGAAAACGGCATGACCATGCCCCATGAGACACACGAATACCCGCCGACACGCTGGATCGCGATGACGGTCCTGCTGATCGCCGGCTTCATGAACCTGCTCGACGTCACCATCGTCAATGTCGCCCTGCCGAGCATGCAGAAGGATCTGGGCGCGACCTCCAGCGAGATCGAATGGGTGGTCGCCGCCTATGCGCTCGCCTTCTCGCTCGGCCTGCTTCCCTTCGGGCGGCTGGGCGACCATCTGGGCCGCCGCCGCATCTTCCTGATCGGCGTGGTGCTGTTCACCGTCTGCTCATTCCTGTGCGGCATCGCTCCCTCGATGAACACGCTCATCATCGCGCGCGCCCTGCAGGGCTTTTCCGGCGCGATGATGGCGCCGCAGACGCTCGCGATCGCGCAGGTGATCTTTCCCCCGCAGGAACGCGGCATGGCGTTCTCCCTGTTCGGCCTTACCGCCAGCCTCGCCTCGGTGACCGGTCCGGTCGCCGGCGGCCTTCTGATCGAAGGCAATCTGTGGGGCCTCGACTGGCGGCCGATCTTCCTGGTCAACATCCCGGTCGGCGCGATGGCGATCTTCGCCGGCCTGCGCTTCATTCCCCGCATGGCGGGCCACAGCGGCACGGGCATTGATTTCGCAGGCATCGTCCTTGCCGGGATTTCGGTCTTCCTGCTGGTGTTCCCGCTGATCGAGGGTCGCGAGCACGACTGGCCCCTGTGGTGCTTCGCGATGATGGCGGCGGCCGTTCCCGCCGGCCTGTTGTTCGTCCTGTGGCAGCGCCGGCAGGCGCGGCTGTCGCGCCCTCAACTGGTGCCGGCCGCCCTGCTCGCCAATACGCGCTTCCTGGGCGGAACCCTGATCTCGACCATCTTCTTTTCCGCTGTTCCGTCCTTCTTCCTGATTCTGGCGGTGTTCTTCCAGACCGGGTTCGGCCTGACCCCGCTGCAATCGGGCCTTGCCTCCATGCCCTTCTCGATCGGCGTGCTGCTGTCCTCGCTGGCCTCGGGCCGTCTGGGCGCCGCATGGCCGCGCACCCGGATCCTCGTCGGCGCGCTGATGCTGGCGGTCGCGATGGCGGCGGTGCGCCACACCGTGGGCTCGTCCACCGTTCCATTGGACACCATAGCCTTCCTGCCCTACCTGCTGCTCGGCGGCTTCGGCCTCGGCACCGCGATCTCGCCGATGTTTCAGACCGTGCTTTCCACGGTGGGCGGACGCGACGCGGGATCGGCATCGGGCGCGCTGCAATCCTTCCAGCAGGCGGGCGGCGCGCTGGGCGTGGCGCTGGTCGGACAGATCTTCTTCTCGACCCTCACCAGCAAGATGGGCGCGGGCGATCCGCACGCCGCCTTTGTCAGCGCCATGCAGGCCGGGGTGGCCTATCAGATCGTCATCTATCTGGTGGTAGCGCTGGGAGCGTTCCTGCTGCCGCGCCCGCCCGCGCATGGCGCGCACGGCGCACATGCCGAGCGAAAGCCGGAACCCGTGGCGGAGGTCGGCTGAACGCCAGCCCCCTTCGCGGTCGGGCCTTGCGGCGGACGTGGCTTGCGGCGGAGGGCGCCGCAAGCCGGACCGGGTGCTAGGGGACCAGCAAAGTGCCGGCGCCGTGCTCGGTGAACAGTTCCAGCAGCACGGCGTGGGCGGTCTTGCCGTTGAGGATCACGACGCCCTCGACGCCTTTCTCCAGCGCCTCGATGCAGGTCTCGACCTTGGGGATCATGCCGCCGGAAATGGTGCCGTCGGCGATCAGGGCGCGCGCCTCGGACACCGACAATTCCTTGATCAGATTGCCGTCCCGGTCGAGCACGCCCGGCACGTCGGTCAGGAACAGCAGCCGGGTCGCGCCCAGCGCCCCGGCGATCGCGCCGGCGAAGGTGTCGGCGTTGATGTTGTAGGTGTGGCCGTCGCGGCCCGGTGCGACCGGCGCGATGACCGGGATCATCTCGGACTTGGCGAGCAGGTCGATCAGCGTGCGGTCGACCTCGACCACTTCGCCGACAAAGCCGAGCTCCAGCACCTTCTCGATGTTGGATTCCGGATCGATCATGGTCTTGCGGGCCTTTTCGGCGAAGACCATGTTGCCGTCCTTGCCGCACAGGCCGATGGCCCATTCGCCCTCGGCATTGATCAGGGCGACGATCTCCTTGTTGATCGAGCCGGCAAGCACCATCTCGACCACCTCGACCGTCTTGGCGTCGGTGACCCGCAAGCCGCCCTCGAAGCGTGATTCGATTCCCAGCTTGGACAGCATCGCCGCGATCTGCGGCCCGCCGCCATGCACCACGATCGGGTTGATGCCCGACTGCTTGAGCAGGGCGATGTCACGCGCGAAGGCCTGGCCAAGTTCGGCATTGCCCATGGCGTGGCCGCCATATTTGACCACCACGGTCTTGTTCTCGTAGCGCTGCATGTAGGGCAGCGCCCGCGAGAGCAGACGGGCCTGGGTCTCGCCCGAGATCGGGCCTTCGGTAAAAGAGGTCATGGCGTTCCGCAGGTTCGGGTTGGTTTGGCGCAGTCTTATCGCAGGAGTGCGCATTCCTGCAAACCGGATCGGCGCCGCACCTGCCCCGCCCCGCGACCCGGCCCCGCCTCGCGACCCGGGCCCGCCCATGCCGGCCGCCGCGGCCGGATGATCGCGGGCGGGCTGGCGCCGGCGCGCGCCTTGCCCTAGATTTACGTTACTGGATGTTGCGTGGGCGACGGGGGAAATGTGGTCGGAACGGCGGCGGAAATTGCCGAGCTTGTCTCGCGGGTCGCATTGGGCGACCGGGCGGCCTTTTCCGTGCTCTACGAGCGCACGAGCGGGAAACTTTTCGCCATCTGCCTGCGTATCTTGAAGGACCGCGCAGAAGCCGAAGACGCCTTGCAGGAAGTCTATGTGAGGATATGGCGTCGGGCGGGCGGCTATCGGGATGGCCAATACAGCGCGATGTCGTGGCTGATCGCCATTGCGCGAAACCATTCGATCGACCGGCTGCGCGCGCGGCAGCCGCTTTCCGACGATATCGACGCGGCAGGAACGATCCCCGACAGCGCGCCGAACCCGGAGGCTTCCGCGGTCGCGGCCGGTGAAATGGGGCGCATCGAATCGTGCCTGGGCGAATTGCCGCCGCAACGCGCCGAGGCGGTGATGGCGGCCTATGTGGAAGGATACAGCTATGCGGAACTGGCGGAGCGCTTCGCCATTCCGCTCAACACCATGCGCACCTGGCTGCATCGCAGCCTGAAGAGCCTGCGCGAATGTCTGGAACACAGCGGCTTGCGGTCGTGATTACCGCGGCAGGCAAGGAGAGGATCGGGAATGCCGGTTGAAGGGACGCAAACGGGCGACGAACGCGGCGATCTTGCCGCCGAGTACGCGCTCGGCGTCCTCGATCTTGCCGGGCGGCTGGAAGCGCAGCGGCGGATCGCCATCGATCCGGAATTCGCGACCGAGGTCGCGTCCTGGGAGGAAACCCTCCACCCGATGGCAGAGGCCTGCGGCGAGGAAACGCCGCCGCCGCATCTGCGCCGCGCTGTCGAGGAACGCCTGTTCGGCGCTTCCGCGCGGCAGGGCGGCTTCTGGCATTCGCTCGGCGCCTGGCGGTCGATGGCCCTCGCCTGCCTGGCGCTGCTGGTCGTTTCGGCCGGCCTCAATGCGCGCTCCTATCTGTTGCAGGAGGAAGTCGGCGCCCGGCTGATCGTGTCGCTCGAACCGCAGGGCGGCGAGGTCCGCTTCCTGGCGCTGTACGAACCGGGCCGCTCCGAATTCCGGCTCAGCCAGGTATCCGGCTCCCCCGGCGCGGGCCGGGATTTCGAGCTGTGGCTGGTCGAGGGCGGCAATCCGCCCGTCTCGCTCGGCGTGCTGCCAAAGCAGGGCGTGGCGGAAATCGACCTGCCGCCGCTGCTGGCGCGCCGCGTCAAGGAAGGTGCGACGCTGGCGATCAGCGACGAGCCCGCCGGCGGCTCGCCCACCGGCAAGGTGACCGGCCCGGTCGTGGCGGCGGGATCGGCAAGGCCGATCTGATCTTTCTCGCCGGCCGCGAGAAAAAATACGCGTTCGCCGAAACTTCTTCCTCGCGAGCTCCGTTGCTTGGCTGTGGTCCCCGAGGAGGGGACCGGAACCCAAGAGGAGTAACCATGTCACTCAAGGCCATTCTTGCATCCACCGCAGTCGCATTCGCCATTTCGGCTTCCGCGGCCAACGCCATGAACCCGATGGTCGGCGGCGCGGCGATGTATGCCGACAAGAACATCGTCGAAAACGCCGTCAATTCGAAGGACCACACGACGCTGGTCGCAGCGGTCAAGGCGGCGGGCCTGGTCGACACGCTGCAGGGTCCGGGCCCCTTCACCGTGTTCGCTCCGACCAATGAGGCGTTCGCGGCGCTGCCGGCGGGCACGGTC
>JAUIBM010000136.1 GCA_030428345.1 Alphaproteobacteria bacterium
GCTTCGATGACCTGGTGCTGGTGAAGAACGGCGTGGAGGAGGGCGACCGGGTCATCGTGCGCGGCCTGCAGCAGGTGCGACAGGGTATGCCGGTGCAGGTGCGCTCGCTGCCGGAGCTTGCCGAACGCGCCGAAACGCTGTCGGAGCGAATGGCCGAGATGAGTGAGAAGGGCATGCACCTCGACGATGAGACCGTCGAGGCCATCGGCAGGGCCGAGCGGCAGCTCCGACATTCCGGGGGTAAGGCACAGCGCGGTGGCGATCATGCCGCCGATCGCGATCTGGCCCTCGCCGCCCACATTGGTCAGGCCGGCCCGGGCGGCGATGACGAAGCCGATGCCGACCAGCGCCAGCGCCACGGAGCGGTTCAGCGACGCCGATATCGCATAGGGCGAACCGAAAGCGCCGCTGACGAATGCGTTCACCGCCTTTTCCGGTGAGACCCCCATGGCGATCACGGTCAGGAGGCCGATGGAAAAGGCGATCGCGACGGCCAGCACCGGCACCATGAGGCGCCTGCCGGTGGCTGACAGTCCCGGCGCGAGCGCAAGGGACGATGAGGCGATCTCGTTCATGGCGTTTGGCCGGACATCAGCGCGCCGATGTCCTCCCTGTATTGGGGTTCGGCCGGGCGCTCGCCAATGATCCGTCCGCGATAAAACACGGCGATGCGATGGGCGACGGCCAGCAATTCGTCGAGTTCGGATGATATCAGCAGCACGCCGACGCCGGATCGGGCTGCGTCCATGATGAAGCGGTAGACGGCCTCGACCGCGCCGATGTCGAGACCGCGCGTCGGATTGGCCGCGAGCAGGAATTTCAGGCCGGGCGTCGTGAGCTCGCGGGCGAGGACCGCCTTTTGCTGATTGCCGCCGGAGAGGCTGGAAAAGGGAACGCCGGTCCCGGCGGTGCGGATATCGAAGCGCGACACCAGTTCCGCGGCCGCCGAATTGCGACGTTTGCGATCGATCATGCCGAAGCGGGTAAATTCGGCCATCCGGTTGAGGAAGATGTTGTCGGCGAGCGGTAACTGGCCGATCGCCCCGACCTTGTGGCGATCCTCGGGAACAATGCCGACGCCCGCGGCGGTGATCGCGGCGGGGGAGGCTGTCGTCAGCTCGTGGCCATTGGCGAACCAGCGCCCCTCGGAGGGTCGAGCAAGCCCTGCCAGGATCATTCCCAGCTCGCTCTGGCCATTGCCCTCGACGCCGGCAATGCCGACTATCTCTCCCTGACGAATGGACAAGGTGATCGCGTCGAGGCGTTTGACGCCGATTGCATCCATCGCCGATATCGCGTCGAGTTGCAGCGCTTCATGCGCCGTCTGAAACGAGGTGCGGGCGGTACGCTCGGGCAGCGCGTCGACGCCGAATTTGTCGCCGCCTTCGCCCGCATCCTCGCGGCGGATCATGGCGCGCACCAATGCGTCGATTTCCCCGGCGGGGCTCTGCGACCGTGCGACGACCTTGCCGGCGCGCAGCACGGTCGCACGGTCCGCGACCCTGGCGATCTCGGCGAGCTTGTGGGTGACGAGGACGACGGCGCAGCCGCTGTCGGCGACGCGACGGCACAGCTGCAGCAGGGATTCGATCTCTTCGGGAAGCAATACGGCAGTCGGTTCGTCAAGGATGAGCAGCTGCGGGCGGCGCATAAGGCATTTGACGATCTCGACCCGCTGTCTTTGCCCGACCGACAATGCGCCAACCAGGGCGGCGGGGTCGAGCGACAGGCCGAATTCCGTCGCCAGGTCCAGGAGGCGTTGCGCCTCCGCCTTGCGGTTGACGCGGCCGAGCCCCTTTCCGAGCAGCAGATTGTCAGTGACCGACAATTCGTCGACGAGGCTGAAATGCTGATGCACCATGGCGATGCGCCGGGCCAGCGCGTCGCGCGGATTGGCGGGCCGATAGGCCTCGCCCTCGTATGTCATGGCTCCCGCGGTGGGCTGATGGATGCCGAAGACCAGATTGCACAGGGTCGACTTTCCGGCGCCGTTCTCGCCTAGCAGGCAATGCACCTCGCCCGGATTGAACGCGATATCGATGTCGGCGAGCGCGGCGAACTCGCCGAAGCGCTTGCCGATGCCCTCGAGCTTCAGCAATGCTGGCGCTTCGGCAGCCTTGATAGCGGGGGAATCGCCCATTGCGGGCGAATCCTGAAGCGTGATCGTCACCCTTCCAGCACCTTGATCTTGCCGGCCTTGATGTCGTCCATGATGGCGTTGAGCTTGTCCATCATGCCGGGCGCAGGATCGCATACGGCGATGCCGGAAGCTTCCGGACCCATCGCCAGGCCAAACGGTTTGTAGCCCGCCTTCCAGGTGCCTGAGACGGCTTCGTCGATGGCGTATTTGACCTGGAAGCCGACGCCCGTGATTGAATAGGCGGGGTAGAGCGGGTCGGTTCCGCAATAATTGGTATAGGAGCCGATGATGTGCGTGCCCTTCTCCGTTGCCGCCTGCTCCATGCCGCGCAGGCCGAGATTGAGGATATGGTAGTGGATATCCGCGCCCTGGGCGATGGCGGCCAGCGTGGCTTCCTTGGATTTCGCCACATCGTCGAAATCGCCGGTATAGCTCTCGAAATACTTGATGTCGGGATTGATGTAGCGCGCGCCGTTGCCGAACTCCTTGCCGGCGTTGACGATGGAGGGAATCTCCATGCCGCCGACATAGGAAACGGCGCCGGTCTTCGACATCATCGCCGCGGCCGCTCCCGCGACAAAGGCAATCTCGGCCTGCTTGACGTCGTATCCGGCGACATTGGGCACTTCCACGCCGGCATTGCCGCCGACGATGGAGAATTTCACATCGGGGAAGCGGGGGGCGATCTTGACCATCGCAGCCTGGGTCTGACCGCCAACGCCGATCACCAGCTTGTTGCCGCTGGCGAGCTGGGTGATGGCCTGCTCCATGTCGGCGTAATTGATGTTCTCGATCATCTGCACCTTGATCTTGTCGCCGTATTTTTCCTGCGCTGCGACCAGTCCGTCATAGCCGGATTCCATCCAGCCCTTGTCGGATTTGGAGCCGGGTATGAGGATCCCGACGGATAGCGGATCGGCGGCGAAGCTTGCCGGGCTGACAAGCACCGCGGAGGCGATGACAATTCCCTGAATCACGGTTCGGCGAGTGAGCATCGACATTCCTTTCGGGTTTGCGGTTGTGGGCAACGCGGCCCTGACCTGGCAACGCAACGTCCGTGCCAGATCGATAACCATCTGATTCATATGCTGTATCTCTAGATTTCGGGTGCGCTATAATAAGTAATTGATTAATTATTACGCATGAGGCTCCCACTTTTGCCCAGCGGCTGCGCAGTCGGCGCGCGCGCACCCGGAATTTGCAGGCATTTTCCGCCCTGCCATGCTGGCATGCGGTTTGCTTCGACCTGCGGAGAGGAAACAGTCAGCAGGAGAGGGATGATGGCCGATAGCCGGCAAGGCGGTCCGCTGGGGACCGGAAGGAACACGCGCTGGTGGGCGACCGCGGATAATGTAGACATGACGCTGCCGGAGATCACGCCGGTGATCACGACCATCAATGCGCAGCCGCAGACCGTCACGGTCGATCTTGCCCGCACGGCGATCATCATCATCGACATGCAGAACGATTTCTGCGCCAAGGACGGCTGGGTGGATCATATCGGCGGCGACTATTCGGCCGACCGAGCGCCGATCGAGCCGCTGCTCGCGCTGCTGCCCAAACTGCGCGCGGCGCAGGTTCCGGTCATCTGGGTCAATTGGGGTAATCGCCCGGACCTGCTCAACATGCCGCCAAACCAGATCCACCTGTACAAGAACTCTGGCGAAGGCGTCGGGCTTGGCGATCCGCTGCCCTCCAATGGCGCGCCGGTTCTGCAGAAGGATTCCTGGGCGGCCGCGGTCGTCGACGAACTGAAACCGGAGCCCACCGACATCATGGTCGACAAGCACAGGATCAGCGGCTTCTGGGACACCCCTCTGGATTCGATACTTAAGAATCTGGGCATCCGATCGATCCTGTTTGCCGGCTGCAATACCGATCAATGCGTGCTGCATACGCTGACGGACGCCAATTTCCTCGGCTATGGCTGCATCATGGTCGAGGACCTATGCGCAACTTCCTCACCAGACTTCTGTATCGAGGCGACGGTGTGGAACGTCAAGAAATGCTTCGGCTTTGTCTGCAATTCGCGCGATGTCGCCGCAGCCTTGCCGGCATGATCGCGCTTGCCGACATGACGGAACGCGAGTGCAGCGAAGCTTTCGTTCCCGGCGAAGTCTTCGACATTGCGCCAACCGGCGCGGGTCGGCTTTCGGGCGCGCGCTTCGCGGTCAAGGACCTCATTGATGTCGCGGGCAGCCGCACCGGCGGCGGCAATCCGGACTGGCGGGTCGCGGCGCCGGTGGCGCAAACCCATGCCGGCGCGGTCGACATGCTGCTCGCGGCCGGCGCCTGCCTGATCGGAAAGACGATCACCGACGAACTGGCGTTCAGCCTGGAAGGCGAAAACGAGCATTACGGCACGCCGCGCAATCCGCGCAATCCCGACTGGCTTCCAGGCGGTTCGTCCAGCGGATCGGCCGTTGCGGTGGCGGGCGGCGCGTGCGATTTCGCCCTCGGCACCGATACGGGTGGGTCGGTGCGCGTGCCGGCCGCGTTTTGCGGGATATACGGGTTCCGGCCGAGCCACGACGCGGTGTCCATGCACGGCGTCCTGCCCTTCGCGCCAAGCCTCGATACGCTCGGATGGTTTGCGCGTGACGCCATGACCCTTCAGGCGGTCGGCGACGTCTTGCTGCCCTCGGCCGAGACGGCGCCGATCATGGAAATCCGGCTGTGCAGCGATGCGCTTGACCATGTCAGCCCGGAGGTCGCGAGCGCCATGCTCAAGGCCGCGGAAGAACTTGCGACGGCCGAGCCGGTCCGGCTGTTGGAGACCCTTTCCCTTGACGAGGTCTCGGAGTGCTATCGTGTCGTGCAGGGCTATGAGATCGCGCAGGCGCTGGGATGGCGACTGCGGCAGATCGCGCCGCGCTTCGCAAAGCCGATCGAGGCCCGGTTCGCCGGCGTCTGGGAGATATCCGAGGACGCTTATCATTCGGCCCTGGCGCAGCGCGAGCGTCTTGTGTGCGATCTGATGGAGCGGTGTCCCGCGGGCGTGGCGACCATCTTGCCGGTCTCGCCGGTCGCGTTCCTGCCCAGGGGCGCGTCGGGCGAGTCCCTGGGTGAATTCTACCGTGTGGCGCTGGGGCTGAATGCACTGGCGGGGCTGAGCGGGCGCCCGCAGGTGCAATTGGGCATGTCCGGCGCCGGCGGTGCGATGGCCTGTTCGCTGATGGGCTGGCGCGGCGACGATCGCGCCTTGCTCGATGTCGCATGTTCCGTGTCGAGGCCGCGATGACAACCGCTGTCACAGGCGCCGCCAAGCCGGTCAAGCGTCGTTCGCGCAAGGGTGTCGACACGCGCGAGGAACTGCTGAAAGCGGCGCGGGTCGAATTCGCCCAGCACGGCTTCGCCGGAGCGCGGACCGAGCGCATCGTCAGCAGGGCGAACTCCAATCCTCGCATGATTTCGCATCATTTCGGGGGCAAGTCGGGGCTGTACCTCGCCGTGCTGGAAGAGGCGCTCGGCGATTTGCGCCAGGCCGAACTCAAGGTGGATGTGGAGGGCCTTCCGCCGCTTGAGGGATTGATGCAGTTGTTCGACTTCATGAACCGGCATTTCTCCGCAAACCGGCATCTGGTCAGGCTCCTGTCGAACGAGAACATCCAGAAGGCGCGCAATCTGAAGAGCTCCAAGCGGGTGTCGGAGATGGCCTCGCCGGTCTTGGAGCGCATCGCCGGCCTGTTGAAGCGCGGCGAGGCCAGCGGCTGCGTGCGCGCCGGGCTCGATCCGCTTTATGTCTATGTGATGATGGTTGCGCTCAACCAGTTTCACCTGTCCAACGCCCACACGCTGTCTGTGATCTTCGAGCGCGATCTCGACACGCAGGCATGGCGCGACGGCCATCATCGTGCCGCACAGGCGATGGTAAGGGCCTTTCTAAAACCCTGCAATGATGAGGAGAGCCCGCGTGCGGGAACGTGATTTTCAGAAACCCGGCCGATCGGTCGCCATTTCCGGCAAGGCGATGGCGGCGACCTCTCATCCCCTGGCGACGCTTGCGGCCATCGACATCCTCCGTGGCGGCGGCAATGCCGTCGACGCCGCCGTCTGCGCCGTCGCGCTGCAATGCGTCATCGACCCGTTGATGACGGGTATCGGCGGCGACTGCTTCGCCATGATCGCGCCGAAGGGCGGCTCGCCCGTGTCGATCAACGGCTCGGGACGCGCGCCGGCCGCCGCAAACGCGGCGGCGCTGCGCGAAAGGGGACTTTCCGCGATAGATGCGGAATCGTCCGATGCGGTCACCATTCCCGGGTGCATCGACGCCTGGACCCACATGGTCGCCGGTTATGGACGGCTCCCGCTGGAGAAAATCCTCGCGCCGGCGATCTCGGCGGCCGAAGAGGGTTTCTGCATTACGCCGCGAGTCGCATTCGATTGGCAGCGCCATCAGGCTCGGGTGCGTCGCCATCCATCGGCGCGCGAACATTTCCTGCCGGCGGACCGCCCGCTGCGAACGGGCGAAAACTTCGCGCAGCCGGCATTGGCGAAGACGTTAAGGCGCATCGCGGCCGAGGGGCGGGATGGATTCTATTGCGGCCCGGTCGCTCGGGAAATGGCCGAATTGCTGCAGTCGGTCGGCGGGGTGCACAGCGAAGACGATTTCGCCGGGTACAAATGCTTCGAGACCGATCCGATCTCGGCGCGCTATCGCGATTACGACCTGCTGGAGTGCCCGCCCAACGGGCAGGGACTGGCGGCCCTTCTGATCCTGCGCATTCTTGACGGCTTCAACTTCGCCGATCCGACCTATGGCGAGGCGGACCGCATCCACCTGCTGGCCGAGGCGACCAAGCTTGCCTATGCCATGCGCGACAGCGTGATCTGCGACCCTGGCAGCGCGCAGGTCGATATCGACGCGATCCTTTCGGAGGACACCGTTGGGGGCCTGAGAGCGCGCATCGACATGTCGCGCGCGGCACCGTTCGGCCCCTGGGAAGGTCCGACGCACAAGGACACGGTCTATGTGACCGTGGTGGACGAAGCGGGCAACGCAGTTTCGCTGATCAATTCCATCTTCGACTCCTTCGGCAGCGGTCTTTATGCGCCCCAATCAGGGGTCCTGCTGCACAATCGCGGCGCCGGCTTCTCGCTCAAGGAAGGGCATCCGAACGAACTGGCTGG
>JAUIBM010000137.1 GCA_030428345.1 Alphaproteobacteria bacterium
AACTCCGTGGACATGGCCGAGCAGTGGGCCAGGGGACAGACGGGGACAACAAAGATCGTGCCGACACGAAGCGTCAATAGACAATTCGCCGCGGATTTGAAACCCGAAACCGGGCGAGACGCGCGGCGGGGACCCGATCCCGCCCGGGCGCGGCGGACGGGGCGCGCGCGACGCGAAATTTGTGCAAACTTGTTGTCGTCGCCGGCAACTATCACATTGACATGACAGGTCGCGGGCCGTAATGGTCGCCGCGCTTGCCCAGGTGGCGGAATGGTAGACGCACTAGCTTCAGGTGCTAGCGCTCGCAAGGGCGTGGAGGTTCGAGTCCTCTCCTGGGCACCATCCGCAAAATTCCACGATGCGAATCAGATCGTTGAGCCCGAACGGGGCGCGGTCTCGCCCGCGTTCGAGGCGAGGCGGCCGAAGTAACGGTTCCGCGGCGCTGCATGGAAGCTGGCGCTCGGCCACACCCCTGAACGCTCTGCGGGCGAACCTCGCAATGCCTCAAATGCGGCGAACCCCCCATGCATTGCAACGCGAGAGACGCTGCTGGCCGCTGCAAGGTCTGGCCGCGCCCGAGGGTCAATGGAGTGGACCGCTCTCGCCCAACCGCGATGATGGCTATAAGGTCCGAACTCCGATCGTGTCCAAATCGCTCTTCACGGTCCAGGCTTTGCGCAAATGAGACCTTCCCGGGGAAACGATGAACGCCGTAGAGATTGAGGAGGCCATATCCAGGCTCGCCGAACAGCCTTTTGACGCCGCGGAGTTTCCGTTCGCCTTCCTGCAGGCCTTCGGCAACAAGGAGACGACCCTCAAGCGGCTGCGCAAGGGCGAGTCGAACAAGTCCGACCTTGCCGGCGGCGTTCTCCAAACCAACAATATCCATCTCGCCGTTGCCGCCCCCGGAGAGGTGACGCCAACCCTTGCCGCGTTGAAGGCCAGCCCGGCGACCACGCGGGCCAAGGCGAAATTCGTGCTGGCAACCGATGGCGACACATTGGAGGCCGAGGACCTTGCCTCAGGGGAGACGGTCGCCTGCGCCTATAGCGACTTTCCCAATCATTTCGGCTTCTTTCTGCCGCTGGCCGGCATCACCACCACCAAGGCGATCCGCGAGAATGCCTTCGACATCCGGGCGACGCGGCGGCTGAACCAGCTTTACGTCGCCCTGCTGGGCGACAACCCCGAATGGGGGACGGCCGAGCGCCGGCCCGACATGAACCATTTCATGGCGCGGCTGATCTTCTGCTTCTTCGCCGAGGATACCGACATTTTCAATGGCGAGGGCCTGTTCACGCGCACGCTTGAGCAGTTCACGGAGCGCGACGCTTCCAACACCGATTTCGTCATCTCGGAGATCTTCCGGGCGATGAACACGAAGACCGCGGACCGCAAGACCGGCGGGTTCCGCCCATGGGCGGATGCGTTTCCCTATGTCAATGGCGGCCTGTTCTCCGGCAGTCTGGACGTGCCGCGCTTCAGCCGGATCGCGCGGTCCTACCTGCTCCATATCGGCGGCCTCGACTGGAAGAAGATCAATCCGGACATTTTCGGCTCGATGATCCAGGCCGTCGCCGATGACGAGGAGCGCGGCGCGCTCGGCATGCACTACACCTCCGTGCCGAACATCCTGAAGGTGCTCAATCCGCTCTTCCTCGACGATCTGCGCGAGAAGCTGG
Source organism: Alphaproteobacteria bacterium (assembly GCA_030428345.1). Taxonomy (GTDB): domain Bacteria; phylum Pseudomonadota; class Alphaproteobacteria; order Rhizobiales; family Rhizobiaceae; genus BOKV01. The sequence goes on from JAUIBM010000137.1 coordinate 1,683, forward strand.
AAGAGGCCGGCGGCAATGCCCGCAAGCTGCTCAACCTGCGCAACCGCATGGCCCGCATCCGGGTGTTCGACCCGGCCTGCGGCTCGGGCAATTTCCTCGTCATCGCCTACAAGGAGATGCGGGCGATCGAGGCCGAGATCAACGCGCGGCGCGGCGAAGCGGAGCGGCACAGCGACATTCCGCTGACCAATTTTCGCGGCATCGAATTGCGCAGCTTCCCGGCCGAGATCGCGCGCCTCGCCCTCATCATCGCCGAATATCAGTGCGACGTGCTTTATCGAGGCCAGAAAGATGCCTTGCAGGATTTTCTTCCGCTCGATGCGCAGAACTGGATCACCTGCGATAACGCTCTCAGGCTTGATTGGCTGAGCGTCTGCCCGCCCACTGGGACAGGCGTGAAATTTCACGGCGACGACTTGTTCAGCACACCGCTGGATCAGGCGCAAATCGACTTCGAGAATGAAGGCGGCGAGACATACATCTGCGGGAACCCGCCATATCGGGGCAGCCAGTGGCAGACGGACGAGCAAAAGGCTGATCTAAGAGCCATTTTCGATGGGCGAGCGCCGAACTGGAGGTCTCTCGATTACGTCGCTGGCTGGTTTATGAAAGCAGCGGACTATGGAACCTTCACGCCTACAGTCGCTGCATTGGTGTCCACCAATTCAATCTGTCAGGGCCGACAAGTTGAAACCTTGTGGCCGCTTATCTTCGAGAAGGGGCATGAGATCGCGTTCGCCCATACCTCGTTCACATGGGCTAACCTCGCCAGTCACAATGCCGGTGTTACCGTTGTCATCGTTGGCACTTCCACGCACGCGGGCCGAGCACGGCTCCTCTTCTCCGATGCAGGCGGCAATGGCACCACCGTCAAAGAGGTCGAGAACATAAATGCCTATTTGGTGCCAGGACCGAATGTCATCGTTAGTCCTCTTTCGCGACCGCTCAACGGTTTAAGTGAAATGAGTTTCGGCAATATGCCGAACGATGGGGGTTATTTGTTACTGGACGTCGATGAAGCAAAATCCGCCCTCAATGATCATGCCGTCCACCCCAAATACATTCGTCCCTTTCTCGGTTCACAAGAATTCGTTCGAGGAATTGAACGGAGGTGTATTTGGGTGACTGACAACGAGTATGAAGCTGCTTATGCCAATTCTTGGCTGAGACAACGTTTTGAAAATGTTAGGATACAAAGAAACGCATCAGGTCGAGCGACAACCAATGCTCTTGGCAAGAAACCTTACCGATTCGGAGAAGTTCGCCAGACGAGCAAAGAGACTGTTATAGCCGTTGCTGCAATTAGTTCGGAGAACCGAGACTACCTGCCGTGCGGCTTGCTTCCTCCCGGCACCATCATTTCGAACAAATGCTATGCGCTCTACGACGCGCCACTCTGGAACATGGCACTAATCGCCTCCCGCCTTCACTGGGTGTGGATCGGCACGGTCTGTGTAAGGATGCGAACGGACTTCTCCTACTCAAATACCCTCGGCTGGAACACCTTCCCCGTCCCCACACTCACCGAAAAGAACAAGGCCGACTTGACCCGCTGCGCCGAGGACATCCTGCTGGTGCGCGAGGCGCATTTCCCGGCGACCATCGCCGAGCTCTACGACCCGGAAAACATGCCCGATGACCTGCGCGCCGCGCATGAGCGCAATGACGAGGTGCTGGAGCGCATCTATATCGGCCGCCGCTTCCGCAACGACACCGAGCGGCTGGAAAAGCTGTTCGAGCTTTATACCAGGATGACCGCGGCCAAAACCAAGGCCAAGGGGGCGGCATGAGTGGGTTCAATCGAATGACCGTCGTTGCTGCCGCCGAGGTGATTTCGGAATTCAAATCACACGCCGAAATGGACCTTCTCGACATTCAGTGGGCGATTGACGGTCGGACTGACAGCTCCAGCAAGCCCGGCCGTGCGGCCAGAACGGCGAAGTTGGCCATTGAGGAAGAGATTATGGTTCAGACGGAAGACGGACTTGTCGACCTCAGTAGGGCGCTGATCGAAACCGCCATTCGCGCGCCGGATCGCGTGAAGTCGGGTCAGAGTTGGAAACGGCTTATTGCTGGATTGCGCTTTGACGGCTTCGAGATCATCGAGACAGAGACCGAGATTGAGACAGGACATTTCCGGGGGAACTCGCGAGTAGAAACCTCGTTTCAGCTCGTCCCAATGCTCCCTTCCGACCTGCCCGGACTGGATTTCCGTGAGGCCGAGAGCGAAATCGAGCAACTCTTGGACCGGCATGGGTTCAGCGTATCGAAGGGGCACCTCCGCCAGGCAATTTCCGCCTTCGCCAGAGGCGAATGGTCGTCCGCGAACGGCGAACTGCGCAATTTCTATGAGAACTACCTGAATGAAATTGCCGACCAGCTTGGCTACTCCGGTCCGCAAGACAGCAAGGCGAAACGGGACTATCTCGGCGGTGGCGTCGCGCCGCCGTTTCTGCTGACCGACTACAACGAATGGAACGCCAACAACCAGAAGCCGCAATACGTCCAGGGGCTGATGAACCGGATGCATCCGCATGGTGGGCATCCAGGCCTTTCCGAAGAAGAAGACGCGACCTTCCGGCTTCAAACCAACCTCGTGACCGCCCGCTTGTTCCTGCGCCGGTTTGACCAAAGGAGCGGGTGATGGCAAAGGCAGCGACTTTCACGCAAGGAGGTGATGCTCAGGCGATCTCAAGGATCGCAACCAGCTACTACGGCAGCTACCGCAACATGTTTGAGGTGAATGGCTGGGAAGCGCCGGGCGACAAGATGATGACATCGGCGCCGAAGCTTATCGTTCGCAACTACGGAAGCATTCAGCGCTTTGAGGAATTGCACAAGCCGGGCGAATTCATGTCGCCAATGGAGGCGATCTACAGCAATCCGCCGAATGTCTGGCTAACAAGCTTTTATGGTTTCGGTCCCGAGGGATGGGGCTTTCTGGGGTTCACTGGAAACGAAAAAGAGAGAGACCAGAGACGGAGAAATTTTATTGAGAACAGTTTTCCAGGCGTTTTGGTAGTAATTTACGGCGTCAAGGAAGCGACATCAGATGAGTCGCAAAAGGTTATTGGCATCATTCAGTGCTCACATCAGATCGGCTCGGCTAAACAATTTATGTCCCCAGGTCAATGGAGAAAAAAGCAGGCTGATCTCGAATGGAAGCGCAAGTGGAACTACGGCGTTAAAGCTGTACGGGCGTGGCGTGTGACGCCTGAATCTCGAATGGATGTTCGCGCCTTTGCCCCTAACGCAACGGCAACCAAAGCTTGGCAACACATTGGGTCACGCGGTGTCAAACTCTCGCGTCACGAAGCATTAAATATCCTTAAGCTTGACCTTCAGGAAGTTGATGTCTACGGAGAAAACCCGATCATCGGTTCGTCACCAGGCAATGCAAGGGAAATCCTGGCGCCGAGCAAGGCCGGACCGGTCTCACAAACCCCCTTTGTCACAAGAGAATCCGAGGGGCCGAAGCATCTCTATATTCTGATGCTGCGCGGTGATACGGACGCTTTTCTAGGTAAGCCGGCCGGTGGAAAACTGATCATCAAGGCGGGTTTTTCGAAAAGCCCGCAGACTCGATGCGATGATCACAACAGGGCTTTGCCGCGTTGCGCGTTCCGCTGGGAGGTTCTCTTCTCGGGCGCAGCTTCCCGATTTGCCCCATATCCCACATCAGACCACGCCAAAGCTGGCGAGCGGGCAATGCAGAAACTCCTCTGTAGAGAACCAGCAGGCAAATCGCTGGAAGGTGAGTTTTTCTTGGCCGAATCTGATCTCATTGAAGAAGCTTGGAAGAAAGGTAATCAAGCAGCGAAAGAATTTACGAAATGAATGAAAAATCTGTCCCCTCCGTCTCGGTAACCTATGCGCGCACTGGCAGTTCGACCAGCGCCAACGCCCTAGGCATGCGGCCGATGCAGGAACGCGCCTATGAGAAGCGCGGCGAGCAATATCTGCTCATCAAGTCGCCCCCGGCGTCGGGCAAGAGCCGCGCGCTCATGTTCATCGCGCTCGACAAGCTCCACAATCAGGGCCTGAAACAGGCGATCATCGTCGTGCCGGAACGATCGGCGCCAGCTTCAACGACGAGCCCTTGAGCCGTCATGGCTTCTGGGTGGATTGGCGCGTCCCGCCCCAATGGAACCTCTGCAATGCTCCGGGCGCCGACAATGGCGGAAAGGTCGGTTCGGTCGAGGCCTTCCTCAACGGCGAGGACAGGGTGCTGGTCTGCACTCACGCCACCTTCCGCTTCGCCGTGGACCGGTTCGGGGTGGAAGCCTTCGACGACCGGCTGATCGCCGTTGACGAGTTCCACCATGTCTCGGCCAATCCAGACAACAAGCTCGGCCTGCATCTGGGCACCTTCATCGCCCGCGACCGGGTGCATGTCGTGGCGATGACCGGGTCCTATTTCCGCGGCGACGCCGAGGCCGTGCTGGCCCCGCAGGACGAGGCAAGGTTCGACACGGTCACCTACACCTATTACGAGCAGCTGAACGGCTATGAATATCTCAAGCAGCTCGACATCGGCTATTTCTTCTATACCGGCTCCTATGCCGACGACATCCTGAAGGTGCTCGACCCGGCCGAGAAGACCATCGTGCATATTCCGAGCGTCAACTCGCGCGAGAGCACGAAGGACAAGATCAGGGAGGTGGACCACATCATCGAGGAACTGGGCGAATGGCAGGGTACGGACCCCGCTACCGGCTTCCAACTGGTCAAGGCGCCGGATGGTCGTGTTCTTCGCATCGCCGACCTTGTGGACGACGACCCGGCCAAGCGCGAACGCGTGTCCGCCGCGCTGAAGGACCCTGCACAGAAGAACAACCGCGACCATGTCGACATCATCATCGCGCTCGGCATGGCAAAGGAAGGATTCGACTGGATCTGGTGCGAGCACGCCCTGACCGTCGGCTATCGTTCCAGCCTCACGGAGATCGTGCAGATCATCGGCCGCGCCACCCGCGACGCACCCGGCAAGCTGCGCGCGCGTTTCACCAACCTGATCGCCGAACCCGACGCCTCGGCGGAAGCCGTCACCGAGGCCGTCAACGATACGCTCAAGGCCATTGCGGCCAGCCTCCTCATGGAGCAGGTGCTTGCGCCACGGTTCGAGTTCAAGCCCAAATATTCCCAGGACGGGAACCCGCAGAACGGGCCGGAGCCCGGTTTTGACTATGGCGAGGGCGGCTACGACCCGAACAGGACCAATGTCGGCTTCAACGAGGAAAGCGGCCGGTTCCAGATCGAGATCAAGGGGCTTGTCGAGCCGAAAAGCGAGGCGGCGCAACGCATCTGCCAGCAGGACCTGAACGAGGTCGTCGCCGCCTTCGTGCAGGACAAGACCACGATCGAGCGCGGCCTTTTCGATCAGGAAATCGTCCCCGAGGAACTGACCCAGCTGCGCATGGGCAAGATCATAAGAGACAAATATCCGGAACTGGACGAGGAAGATCGGGAGGCCGTACGCCAGCACGCCGTCGCTGCCCTGAATCTGACGCAGAAGGCCAAGGAGGTTGCGCTGGGTGGAGCCGATGGTGACGGGGACAAGCGCCTCAACACGGCTTTTGTCGAAG
>JAUIBM010000138.1 GCA_030428345.1 Alphaproteobacteria bacterium
GCACCGCAACCGTCGAGATCGAGGGCGCGGCCGAGGCGGTCGGCGAGTTCGCCAGCGCCCGGATCATGATCATCGGCTGGGCGCGCAAATGCGGGTTCAGCGCGAATCCGGCGGCGATCGTCGTCACCACCGCCCAGAAGCCGGCCATGGAGGGCGAGCGTCCCATGGACAAGGTCACCAGGATCGCGGCCACCGGCAGGAAGAACATGAGCGATTTCAAGCCGTCGCCGGGGTGAAGCGCCTGGCGGTCCTTCGCCGGGACCGGTTCGATGCCGAGGCGTCGCGCCTCGGTCTCCACCGAGATGAACAGGCTGAGATAGTAGAGCAGCGCCGGGATCAGCGCGGCGAGGCAGACCGTCGCGTAGGAATTGCCGGTCAGTTGCGCCATCAGGAAGGCTCCCGCCCCCATGACAGGCGGCATGATCTGGCCTCCGGTCGAGGCCGCCGCCTCCAGTCCGCCGGCGAACCGGCCGCTGAAGCCGCGCTGCTTGATAAGCGGGATCGTCACGGTCCCGGTGCCGACCACATTGGCGACGACGCTGCCCGAGGACATGCCGAAGACGCCGGAGGCGACAATCGCCGCATGGCCCGCGCCGCCGCGCGTCCGCCCGGTGACCCACAGCGCCATGCGGATCATCAGCTCTCCCGCGCCGCTGCCTTCGAGCGCGGCGCCGAAGACGATGAAGATGAAGACGACCAGCACGACGACGCCCGCCGCGAAGCCGAAGACCCCCTGGAACCCGAACCAGACCGTCTCCACCAGCATTTCCGGCGTGAACCCGCCATGGCTGAGAATGCCGGGGCTGTTCGCGCCCCAGAAGACATAGGCCAGCGCCACCAGCCCGACGACCGAAAGGATCGGCCCGAAGGCGCGGCGGGTCAGCTCCAGCAGCGTCAGGATGGCTAGAACGGCCGAGGCGATCTGGTCGGGCGGATAGGAAAGGATGAGCGCGTCGGGATTGGCGACCTCGTGCAGGAACAGGCTGGTCGCCCAGACGAGATTGGCGAACAGCGCCAGGTCGACAGCCCAGCCCAGCACCTTTCCGGCAACAGAACGGCCGGCCAGGCGCGCCAGCGGGTGGCTGGCGATCATGATTGCCGCCGAGACGATGATCACACCGGCCCGGATATAGCCGGGCGCGGAGTACTGGCCGACATAGGCGACGATCAGCGCATGGATCGCCAGGCCGAGGCCCAGCAGCGCCGCAACCGCCATTGCAGGCTTGAAGGGCTGGTTCGCTTGCCGATCCTGGGAAATCTGCTCCTGCATGGCTGGTCTCACCGCCCCATGCGAAGCGAGACGATGGTTTGCGCCTGCCGCTCGAACTGCTCGATGATCGCGCGCTTGTTTTCCCCCACGACCTTGAAGGCGATGTCGGCCGCGAGATCGGCATCGCCCAGCTGGACGGTGTCGCGAAGCACGATCGACATGGCGAGAAAACGCCGCCGGTGATCCGGATCGCTGTGGCTCAATTCGACATAGTGCAGGTAGGATTGCCGGTTGATGCGGGTGAGTTCGGTCCGCAATTTCGCATTGCCGCAATTGTCGACAATGAACCGCGAAAGGCCCTGGGTGTGCCGGGCGAATGCCGGCGCCTCTTCCTTTTCGGCGGCGATCATCCCGTCGAATTTAAGGCGCAGCGTTTCAAGCGTTTCCGCGTCGACCTCGCCGCGGGCGCAGCGCTGCGCGAGCAGCCGCACGGCCATGGAGAACAGCGCCGCGCGCACGTCGTACAGATCGACGATCTCGTCATGGCTGAGCTCGGGGACGATGGCGCCCAGATGGGGCCGGATCTGAACCAGGTTTTCCCGCGCCAGAATGCTCAGTGCCTCGCGGATCGGTCCGCGGGAAACGCCGAATTGCTGGGCCAGCGCTTCCTCGGTCAGTTTGGAGCCGGGGCGGATTTCTCCCTTGTCGATCATCTCGCCCAGCGCGTCCGCGATCGCCACCGAATGCGTGCGCTTCGGGCCGGGCACATCGGAAGAATTGTCAACATCTACCATCGCATTTCCTCCCATATGCGGTCGATATGGTGGAATTTCTGCGGTACTTGGCTATCATTGTCAACAATGAAGGCCCTTTCGCGTCAAAATTGTCATCGCGGACTCATGCCGCCTCAGACCGGTTTCCAGGTTCGCGGACCTTCCGCCGGACTGCTGGCGCTTGAGAATTTCGCGCCGTCCGCGCTACAAGGCGGCAACGCGAAGACAGACGCCGACAGGCGATGAAAGGCGATGGCTCAATGGCTGAACTCGAACAGGAACGCGCGGGCGCAATCGCGGTGCTGACGATGAATGTGCCCGCGAAGAAGAACGCGCTGACCGATGTGCTGCGCGCCGAACTTCGCCAGGCAATCCTCGACGCCCAGACGGACGACGCCGTCCGCGCGATCGTCATCACCGGCGCGGGCGGGGCCTTTTCGTCGGGCGGCGATATTTCCGCGATGACCGCCGATCCGCAGATCGCCGTCGCGCGCATGACCATTCTGCACGACGTGGTGCGCATGCTGGTTGCGGGCGCCAAGCCTTCGGTCGCGGCGGTGAGCGGTCCCGCCTTCGGGGCCGGCTTCTCGCTGGCGATGTGCTGCGACCAGATCGTCGCCGACAGGACCGCGCGATTCTGCGCTTCCTTCGGGCGCATGGGCCTGCCGCCGGATCTGGGCCTCGCATGGACCTTGCCCCGGCGCGTCGGAGCGGCGGCCGCGAGCCGGCTTCTGCTGGGCGGGCGGATGGTGGAGCATGCCGAGGCGATGTCGCTCGGCCTGGCCGACATCGCCGCCGACCCGGACGACCTTCTGGCGGTCGCGATCGCGCGGGCGGGCGAATTGACCGCCAACAGCCTGGAAGCCAAGGCGCACGTCAAGAAGCTTCTCGATGTCGCGGGCGGGCGGATCGAGCAGGTCCTGGAAGTCGAAATGCAATCCTATCTGACGCTGCTCAAATCGAGGGAGCATCTGGAGGCCAAGCAGGCCTTTCTCGACGCCTCGCGCAAGAAGGTATGATGCGGCGAGGCGGCGATCAGCCGTCGTGCTCGATCCACCGTGGCGAGAGGTCGGAAGATTTCGCGTCCCGCTTGAGATTGACGGAATATTCGAACCTGTCCGGCCGGTAATACACTTCGAGCACCTCGAACGCCTTGTCGGCGCTGTCGAAGACGATGCGGCGCATCAGCGTCACCGGCGTGCCGATTGCGATGTAGAGATGAAGCGCGACTTCCGGCGCGGCGGCGACCGCCGTCAGGCGTTGCTCGACCCGTTCGGCCGCGATGCCGGCCGCCTCCAGCACGCCCAGAATGGTGCGGTTCCCGAGTTGGCCGGGATCGATCGCCTCTGAAGCGGGCGGGAAGAGGTAGCAGGCGGAATAGGAGAACGGGCCGATTTCGTCGTGGCGCAGGCGCACGATCTGCTTGAAACCGCCCTCCTGCGTTCCCAGCCTTTGCGCCGCCCAATGCGGCAGGGCGGCGGTTCCCGTTTCCAGGATGGTCACGCTGCTATGCGTCTCGAAATCCTCGATGTTTCGGTTCAGCCCGTCGAAGCTGCTGGCCTGCGATCCCCCGGCGCGCGGCTGGGTGGCGAAGGTTCCCTTGCCGCGTTGCCGCCAGATCAGACCGCGCTCGGCCAGCATCCGCATAGTGTGGCGGATGGTGACGCGCGAGACGTCGAAGCGTTCGGCGATTTCCGTCTCGCTTGGCAGGGGGGTGTCCGGCCCGTACTGGCCGCCACGGATCTCGCGCTCCAGGATCATGAAGATCCTGAAATAGAGAGGCATCGCATCGGAGGTGGCGCCGGCGGCCCCGGACATCGGCTAGCTCCGCTCGCTCGCCTCTTCCGCGAAGGCCCCGTCGAACGCGGCCTTCGTCTCGGCGATATCCTCGTCTGTGTGGGCGGCGGTCATGTACATCAGTCCGCGTCCGATGATCTGGACGCCGCGCGACAGGAGCCGGCCGGCGAATTTCTGCGTTGCCGGGAAGTCCGCCTTCGCCGCCCCCGCAAGCGTATCCATCTCCGCGATGCCAAGGGCGATCTGCATGGCCGATCCGGTCCGGTTGACCGCGCATGTGACGCCATGGCGGGCGGCGCTGGCGACGATGTGGCGCTGCAGGTCGGCCATCATCGCGTCGATGCGCGGGTACAGTTGATCGGCATTTCTTTCAAGGTAGGAAATGCACGCGACAGACGCCGCGACGGATACCGGATTGCCGTTGAAGGTGCCGCGATGCAGCATCCGCCCGGAGCTGACCGGCTCCATGATCGCGTCGGCGCCCGCCACCGCGCCGATCGGCAGGCCGCTGCCCATCGCCTTGCCGATCACGGCGAGATCGGGCGTCACGCCGAGCAGGGCCTGCGCCCCGCCCAGCGACAGGCGATATCCGGTAATGACCTCGTCGAAGATCAGCGCCACGCCCAACTCGCGCGTCAGGCGGCGCACCGTCTCGACAAATCCGGGAGGCGGCATGAAGCAGCCGCCATTGACGGCGATCGGCTCCAGGATCACCGCCGCATAGTCGCGCGTCAGGGTGCGGCGCAGCGCATCCTCGTCGCCCCAGTCCAGAAAGGTCAAGGATTTCAAGGCGCCCGGGTCCTGCCCGATGGTCGAGGGGCCGTCATTTCCGCCCGCGCCTGCCGCGTGGACGGAATCGAACCAGCCATGATAATGCCCGCGAAACTTGATGACCTGCGTGCGGCCGGTGCTTGCCCTGGCGATGCGCAGCGCGAGCTGGATGGCCTCCGAACCGGAACTGACGAAGGCGCATTTGCTGGCGCATGGCAGGGTCCGGCAGATGAGTTCGGCAAGGTTCGCCTCGCCCTCATGCACCGAAGCCGTTCTCAGTCCGCGATCGAGTTCCGCCTTGACGGCGTCGATCACCTCGCGCGGCGAATGACCGAGGATCAGCGGGCCATAGCCCGCCGCATAGTCGATATAGCGGTTGCCGGCGATGTCCCAGATATGTGCGTCCCTCGCGTGATCGGCCACGATCGGCGCCGGCTGCTGGTTGCCGCGCGGTGTGGAGGAGACGCCGTAGCTCAGGGTCTTGAGGGCTCGTTCGCGATATTGCGCTGATTTTTCGAAGGCGTGCGAAGCCGATCCCATGTCATGTCCATCCGTCAATATGTTAATGTATCATCAATAAAACAATTGAGGCCGAACCTCAAGCCGGAGTCTGGCATATCGAATTGGTGCAAAAGGATTTTTTGGCGTCTTGTTCCGCCACGCCGAGGCCCTGCAGAGCCTGCCGGCAGAGCGGCATGGGCGCGCGGGCGGCTCAGTCGGACGCAGCGAAGCCGGTGCTCGCGGCCAGGGGATAATCCCTGCCTGCCGCGAGGCTCGAAATTGCGGAAAGCCGCGCGTTCATGTGTGGCGCGCTTTCACGCGCGGCGCCCGTTCACGCGTGGTGATCGCGGCCCATCTGTTCGCGCTGCATGAACATCAGCCCGATGAATTCCAGGCCGGAAACCATGGACTGGATCAGAAGCTCCACCAGTTTCTGCGCCGGCAGGCGGCCCTCGACCAGCTTCAGGGTATCGGGAATGCGCACCACGCCCAGCGTGGTGTAGGATTTGTAGCTGGTGCTCAGATGCTGACAGGTCCAGTCGATGTTCATCTTGAGCGGCATCTTCAGGTAATTGTTCGGCGTGGTGTGCCAGACGGAGATGCCCTCGTCATTGACCAGGTCGAAATTGAAGCTCACCCCGGCATTCGGGCGGAACTCGCTCATCATGATGTGCTGAGAGATCGCCTCGCAGCAATCGAACAGGTCGCGGAATGCGCCGGTCTTGAAGCTCGCCTTGGCGGTCTTCTGCTCGGCCTTGCCCTTGTAGACGACGGTGACTTCGCCCGAGCCGTCCTCATGCTCGTCCACGTCGACAAATTCCACCACAATCTCGTATGTTTCGATTTCTCGCATGCCGGCATCTCCATCAAGGGCGAATCGCGCTACCGACTCAATATGGGGCGCGAGCCGCAAAACTGGTACATTTTCGCATGCCAACGTGGCTTGAGCCATGCCCCATCAATCAAGAACGCAAAAGCGCCCGTTCCCACGGGCCCTGTGAAATCCTGCGGAGAGACACGTGAAGAAGAGCATCGTTCCCGAGCGCTACCGGCATTATTACGACAATCTGCACTATTCGCCAGCCATCGACACCGGTTCGTTCGTATTTCTTTCAGGCGTCACCGCGGCGCGGCCCAATGAGCAGATACCGCTCGACCCGGTGGAGCAGTTCCACAAGGCGTTCGACAAGATGGCGAGCTATCTCGCCGAGGCGGGCCTCGGCTTTGAGAACATCGTCGAACTGACCTCGTTCCATGTCGATCTGAAGAAGCATATCGACGCCTTCTGCGCCGTGAAGGACGAGTATATCAAGGAGCCTTACCCGGCCTGGTCGGCGATCGGCGTCAGCGAGTTCATACCCGCCAACGCCCTGGTCGAGATGCGAGTCGTGGCCGTCCGCTGAGGAGAGCCGCGACGCCGGTTCAGCGCCGGATGAACGGGTTGGGGATCTCGACATTGGTCGAGATCCAGACGCTCTTCAGCTCCAGATATTCCATCATCCCGGCGATGCCGCCCTCGCGTCCGATGCCGCTCATCTTGAACCCGCCAAAGGGCGAGGTGGTGCTGGTCGAGCGATAGTTGTTGACCCAGATCGTTCCGGCGCGGACCTTTTCGGTCATGCGGATGCCGCGCGCTAGGTCGCGGGTCCAGATGCCGGCCGCCAGTCCGAAGTCGATATCGTTGGCGATGCGCACGGCGTCGTCCTCGTCCTCGAACGGGATGACGCAGAGCACGGGGCCGAAAACCTCTTCCTGGGCGATGCGCATGTCATTGGTCACGTCGGCGAAGATCGTCGGCTGGTAGAACAGCCCGTTCGGATAGCCTTCCACCAGGGCGCGTTCGCCGCCGCGCACCAGCCGCGCGCCTTCCGCCTGCGCGATGCGCACATATTCCTCGATCTTGGCCATTTGCGGCGCGGTCGAGATCGGCGCGATCTGGGTCTCGGGATCGCCCGGATGGCCGAAGCGGATATCCTCGAGGAAGTCGACCAGCTTCTGAAGGAAGGAATCGTGGATCGAGCGCTGCAGAAGCAGGCGCGAGCCGGCGACGCATGTCTGGCCGGAAGCGGCGAAAATGCCCGCGACCGCGCCCTTCACGGCCTGGTCGAGATCGGCATCGTCGAAA
>JAUIBM010000139.1 GCA_030428345.1 Alphaproteobacteria bacterium
TCTTCGGCAGCGGCCGGTTCTTGCTCTATTTCGGCCGAGGACAACATGTCCTGCCATTTGGAGCCGGGTTTCTGTTCCAGCACGGCGAGGAGTTGGACGAATGCCTTTATCGAATTGCGCGGAGTTCTGAAATAAGCCTCGCCGACATGAGTGCTGCAATGCCGCATGAAGGCTTCGAGTCCTTCGTCGTCGATGATCTGTGCCGAAGGCCGGCCAGCGCAGAAGACCCCGCGGACCCTGCCAAGCAGGACGAACAATTCCTCGGGCGTCAAATTCTGCAGGCGAATGACCGGACTGTACGGGTCGACCATGCCGGGCTGGGCAAATGCATTTTCCGCCAATCGCGACTGCAGCGCCTCATAGCTATACAGCCCGCGCCGGGTGTCCGTCAGGAATTCCGGCGTTCCGCCCAGGAGGAATCCGATGCCGGACAGATGCCCCTTGTGGGAATCGTTGATCATCAACAACAATTGCTCGTAGTTCTGTTTGCGGGCTTGGGCGCTCTGCAGTTTGTAAAGGTTGACCATTTCGTCAAGAATGACGACCATTCCCGAATAGCCCGCCAGCTTGACGAACTCGGCGAGCAGTTTCAGCGCATCGTAGAACTCGCCATCATCGATAATCGTGCGTACGCCCAGGGCCTGACGCGCCTCAGTCTTGGTCGAGAATTCTCCGCGCAGCCACCTGAGCGCATCGGATTTCAGCTGTTCGGAGCCTTCCTCATGCCCACGCCAATAGGCCTTCAGCACGGTGGCGTAGTCATATCCGCCGACAAATTCGGAAAAGCCGGCGAGCTTTTCGTCAATCAATTGTTCGACAGGCAGTTTTCCTGCTTCCGCCTCGCGCACACAGTCGCTGACGAAACGCTCGACAACATTGGGAAGCGCCTGCCCCTGAGGCTTGGAACGCGTGGCTAGGTTGGCGACGGCGACCGAATAGAGTTTTCGCGCCTGCCCGTCCGACCCGTAGAGCCGTCGATTCGGCGAAAGGTCGGCCTGGATCGTGACGCATTTCTTCTCCAACGCGATCAGATGGACGAGATTGAGAAAGAACGTCTTGCCGGACCCGTATTCGCCAATGATGAGGCGGAAGGCCGAGCCGCCGTTTGTTATCCGATCGAGATCGCGAACAATGGCCGCGATCTCCGCTGCACGACCAACCTGGATATGCTGGAGGCCGATACTCGGGACGACACCGGAAGCCAAGGCCTGGAGAATGGTATCGCGGTCCCTGGGCTTTATTTTCGGCGATGTATTCATGCCTGTACCGACTGCATCAGTTCCACACGCAAATGTTCAACAGGGATGATTGGATCGTCATCTTCCAGGATCGATTCGTCAAACGTTTCGAGCGCCCACTCGTTAATTCGGTCGAGAGCCCCATCCGGCAAAAGCCTAACCTGTTTCGACAGCAAAGCGAATTCTTCCCGACTCGCCCCATTGCGATCAAGGATCAACCGCAACAATTGCGAATGTTCACTGTCGAGGCCCTTGAAATCTTGGTCCGGCGCAATTTTCGACCCGATCTCATGCTGCGCGATCATTTCGTCATCGACAAAGATTTCGGACAGCATTGCGTGAACTTCCTTCGTAGCTCCCTCGATTTTGTGCAATCGCGAACGATCGAGGAACAGCCCTGGTGCGGCTGGCTGAGGGGGAACCGGAGTGCCGCTCTCCGGCCGGGCCGGCGCGATCATGACGGGAGCTTCGTCCGGCATCTGATCGCGGTGGAGCCGCTCATGGACGGCTTTCGGCCCCTTGCCCAGCGCTTTGGCGACATTCTCCAGGAACCGGATTTCACCGTGCTCGGCAACGCCATCCGCCATCGCGACCGCGCATGCGACATCAAGGATGGTCTCCTTGACCGGGTCCGGCGCGTCGGAAAGGCGGCTCAGCACCCGCCGCTGTTTTGGCGCGTCTCGCCACAGCGCCGCTGCATAGGCCAGCAACCTCAGTCTTTGCGCAGTGCCCAAGGCGCTCGTCGCGCGGATCGTCTGCCTGAGCTTGCTCAGCTCCGCCTGCGTCATGACCCCATCTGCGGCGGCAGCAAGGGCCGAAACCTCCACGACCGTTCGCATCGCATCATATTCTGCGTCGTCCACGGGAACCGGCGCGCCGCCCCTGGAAGCGAACATCATGAGAATACCGTCATCGCTCGGAGGCAGCGAACCAAACCGAGGGTCGGGTTCGAAACCGATATCGGCATGACCGAGCAGATCGGCCATTGCCTGAATATCCGCCGCTGTCGACGCCGCGCCAGAATAGGAGGCGCCAAGGGCGGATCGAAGCGCGCCGACCGTTGTCCTGGCGATCTGCCGACCCTCGAAGATGCGCCTCACCTCCTCGACGGCCAGATGGAGGCTCGTCGGTCTTGCGGAAGCAAGCAGTTGCGGCGGAAGCAGGTATGCACCCTGAACCGATCCGGCCGCCCCGGGGTTGCGCCCAAGAAAGCGGCTATAGGCGGCCAGCGATTCCATGCACTCTTCAGCAAGACGGGCAAGCTGATCCAGCGGGGCGCTCAGGGCCGTGATATCCGGGATCGGCCGCCCTCCCGCCTTCAGCGACAGAGCTGTCTCGAATGTCCCGCTCGCCGAACGATAGCGCCATACAAGCGGCGATCCAGGCATGCTGACGCGGAGACCACCGGGAAATCTGGTCTCGAACTCTACCTCCCACAGGGCGACGAATTCATCGAAGCAGCGATCAACGGGTGTACGGCGAGGAGCCAGGGCGCTGGACATCAGCCATTTCAAGGCCTCCCCGGCTTGTAGGTTCTCTCCTCTCAGAAGAGTCCGCCCGAGACTTACTCGTAGAGAAAGAGGGACCTCGCCATTGTCCCTCAGGGCGGGAGAGAGTTCGGGATCAGGTAGCGGCTTTCCTGAAAAGAGCGCTGCCCCTTCCAGAAACGCTCTTGCATATCCGCAGAAGGAGCGGTTGCTGCCATAGATGTTCAGGAGGCGCTCGACTTCGGCGGTCAGCGCGTCGCTTTCATCGCGCCTGCGGTCCACAAAAAGGCGACGTTCAAGACCGTAGAGATAAAGAAAGACAAACCCGATCGAGGCGCCGGGATCCAGTTTTCCGCCGGCAAGCCATTGCAGATACGCCAGACGCGCGTTCGGCGTGATCTCGGAGTAAGACGGCCAGAAAGGCATCGTCTCGCCTGCCAAATCGGGATGCGAAGGTGCGACCTTCAACTCGGGATTGATCAGACAATTTTCCGGAGCCCCGGAGCGAGATGGCAGGCTACTTCCGACATAGATCAGACCATCGGAGATCGTGATACCCGCGACTTCCGCCGGCTCACCTGCAGCATACCAGCGAACCGCTCCATTACTCCCGCGAGCAGTCTCCTGCGGCGCTCCGCCGATCCATTGCATTGACCTCGCCCTCGACGGAAGATTATCTGACGACCTGCATCAGAGACTACTCCAAACAATTGCATTGTATCAAATATCAGATGAGGATTGCTGGAAAGGCCTTCCCGCACATGGCGGTCATCGCTGTTACCGACCCGATCACGACTCCCCAGTCCGGAGGAACGATCGCTCCGCGACATGATTGCATGGCGCGTGGTCTGAACGAGATCTCATCGCCTCTGCCTTCGTCGCATTGCGGCGAAGGCTCCGTCGTTGATTTCAATCCGGATGCCCGGGTGGCAGGATCCCTCAATGGCAAATAGCACAACCTTCCACCCACGCGTCGTCATGTGGCGCCGGATCGACGTCGAGGGGATGGATGTCTGTTCGTACTGCCCGTCCGGCGACGGCCACGCGATCTCAGGGACGGCGCTCTTTCTGGAAGGCGGCGAACCGGCGAGGTTCGACTATGAGGTTTCCTGCGCTCCGGATTGGTCGAGCCGGTCCGCGCGGATATGCGGATGGCTCGGATCGAAGAAACTGGAAATGTTCCTGTCACGCGACCCGGCGGGCGCCTGGACCGTGAATGGTAAGGAAATCGGCGGCGTAGCCGGCCTTGCCGATATCGATCTCGGCTTCACACCCGCCACGAACACCAATGCGATCAGGCGATTGCGATTGGCGGTCGGCGAGGAGGCCGAATCAACCGCCGTCTGGCTCGATACCCGGGATTGGCGTTTCAAACCCTTGCGCCAGGTGTATCGCCGGCTGTCACAGACCGGGTACGCATATCGCTCGCCCTTGCACGGCTATGCGGCAAATCTGGAAACCGACGATTTCGGAATCATTCGCAGCTATCCGCAATTGTGGACAGCGATCTGCCAGCCAGACGCCCGCGAAAGCCTTGATTCATAGAAGTCGATCCTGTTCGCACCAGCCGTTGTCGGCTGATGGAACGGCGAATGACCGCTTTCATCGCTGATTGTCACGGAGTGGGGATCAGGACATCGCGCCGCCGACAGGCAGGAAGCGATGCGCGGCTCAGGTGCAGGCGCGGAAAACGGCAAGGCCGGTGTCAGTTCTCACCCTGCATCTCCCGCAATTCCCGAGTGAGCAAGCGGTTGTTCTGCGAATAGTCGATCGGTGTGTCGATAAGATGGACGCCACCGGCCTCGAAAGCCGAATTGAGTATGGTTCTGAACGAGGCGGCGTCCGCGACGCGATGCCCGGTCGCGCCATAGCTCTGCGCATAGGCGACGAAATCCGGATTGCCGTAGGTAAGGCCCCAATCGGGGAAGTCGCCAGCCGCCTGCTTCCAGCGGATCATGCCGTAGGAATCGTCGCGCAGGATCAGCACGACCAGATTGAGGCCGAGCCGCGTTGCGGTCTCCATTTCCTGGCTGTTCATCATGAATCCACCGTCACCGGCCACGGCCAGGACGCGCCTGTCGCGATGCATCATCGCCGCAGCCATTGCCTGGGGCAGGCCGGCGCCCATCGTCGCCAGCGCGTTGTCGAGCAGCAGGGTGTTGGGATGGCGCGCGCGGTAGGAGCGCGCGAACCAGATCTTGTACATGCCATTGTCGAGCGAGACGATGCCATCGGAAGGCATGACGCGGCGGACATCGGCGACGATGCGCTGCGGCAGCATCGGAAAGCGGTCGTCGTCCTCGCCGGCACTGACCTTGGCGGCCACCTCGTCGCGGACCGCAAAGAAGGGCGAGGGATCGTGCCGGCAGCCATCGCGCAGCCGGTCGGTGAGCGACACGAAAGTCGCCCCGATCTCGCCCAGCAATTCGACCTGCGGGAAATAGACCTCATCGATCTCGGCCTGGCTGAAATTGACGTGGATGACCTTCGGCCCGCCCGGCTGCATGATGAAAGGCGGTTTCTCGACGACGTCGTGGCCGGCATTGATGATCAGGTCGGCCTGCCGAAACGCCTTGTGGATGTAGTCGCCTTCCGACAGCGCGGCGGTGCCGAGATATTCGTCATGGCTGCCGCCGACCGCCCCCTTGCCCATCTGGGTGGTGACAAAGGGTATGCGCGTTGTCCGGACGAAATCGTCCAGCGCCTCGAATACCGGCCTGCGGTTCGCGCCCGCGCCAACGACAAGCAGCGGGTGCTTCGCAGCGCGGATCAGTTCTGCCGCCTCATCGAGCGAGGCTTTCGGACATTGCGGCAGGCGGGCTCGGGAGCGCGGCACCGGCTGTTCGTCGGGCACCATTTCGGCAGCGACGTCTTCAGGCAATTCGAGGTGGACCGCGCCAGGCCGTTCGGCTTCCGCCACCCGGAACGCGTCGGAAATGATCGAAGGGATCGCCGTGGCGTCGACGACGGCCTTGGCCATCTTGGTGACCGGCTTCATTGTGGCGACGACATCGACGATCTGGTCGAGCGCATCAACCGTGACCTCGACCGCATCAAAAAGGTGCTCTGCTACGCCAAGCAACTGCTCGACTTCCTCGCCAAAGTCGAGCGCGACCCCGACGAGAAGGCGGCGTTGGAATCGGCGGCCGCGCAGATCGAGCGCGTGAAGGAGCTGATCGAGACGAGCGACGACTTCGGGGCGATGTATGACGAGCTGCGGCGCGGGCTGGAGGGCTTGAAGGACCTGATCGCCGACAAGGTCGAGGAGTTCCTCGCCGACAAGCTGGCGGACTTCGTCAAGAAGCAGCTCATCCGCCGCTTCGGTGCCGGCGCGGCCAGCGCCATCCTCTCCGCTGCCGTCGACGCATTCAACCTGATCGACGCGCTCATCGCCCAAGGGCGCCTGGAGGAGGCGCGGGCGCTCTACAACCTGATGTTCTTCCGCATGCTCGAGCTCGCATACGAGTGCGGCAAGTACCACATCGACTGCGAGCGCTGGAACACGGACGAGAACAACCCTAGGGTGCAGTTCGGCGACCCCTGCCCAGCCGGCAAGAAAGTCACCGTGCAGGCCTGCCTGCGCCACTGGGTGCAAGACCCGGACGGCGGGCCGAACGAGGGGCACTTCGAGGAGCTGCCGGTTGCCTTCGAGGGCGGCGAGACGACGCTGGAGGAGGACCCGTTCAGCAGTGACGTGGAGGACGAATGCGCCTACGCGTTCCGGCTCGCCTGGGAGGCCTTCGCGGCCGCCGCCGAAGGCAAGGAGCACGTCCATCTCATCCTCAAAGTCCGCGTCGATGACGGGCCGGTGCAGCCGGTCTTCGGCGGGGTGTACCGGCCCTAGGCGCCGCGCCCGATGCCCTTCCTACGCGGTGACGCGCGACCGCCCCGGCGGTCGCGCGTCGCTGCTCCCCAAGGGTCAGCGCTGCGTGGCGAGCACGTAGATCCAGTTGAGGGCGAGCGTGGAGAGCAGGAGCACCACGGCGACCCGCGGGCGGGCGAGCAGGCGGGCGATCAGGTTGTAGCGTGGCTGCCGCGTCAATCTGGCGGCGAGGCTGACGCCGAACATGAAGTACACCGCGATGAGCCACGGGTTCCATGCGATGGCTCCGAGAAGATCGCCCTTGGCGAGCGCGAGGGTCGCCCGGGTGCTGCCGCAGGTCGGGCACGGGACACCGCTCAAGCGCCGCAGGTGGCAGACCGGAGGGACGTCGCCACGATGCGTTGAGAGCTGGGTCACGAACACGACGCCCGCGCCCCACAGCCCCGTCAAAAGGGCTGCGGCTAAAGGCAGGCGCGGTCTCCGCGCGCCGGTCGGGGTTCCGCCGGAGGGGGGCGGAGCTCCCGGCATCCCGCTCAATAGTCGAAGTTCGAAGCCGCGGAACCACCCATCGCGGCCATCGCCACGAGGACGACGACACCGATGAGCATCAGGATACAGCCGATG
>JAUIBM010000140.1 GCA_030428345.1 Alphaproteobacteria bacterium
CTCGTCTCGATCTCGCGCACGGCACGGGCCAAGTCGGAAATTCCGGTCTCCCTGGATTGCCGCAACGCCTCGGCCAATCCGCGAGCGCTGAAGCTCGAGGTCCGGATTGCCACCAAACCCAATACGGAAAAGCGCGATTGGGTGTTCTTTGCGGAGGACCTCAATTATCAGCCAGGCGGTCTGCCCAACGAATGGGGAAAATGGCGGAAGATTTCGGGCGTCGTCTTGAGAGCACCGGGCAGCGGCAAGGCGATCTATTGTTCGCTGTTTCACCACAAATCCGCGCAGACCGTATCACGAGAGGATCCGCCGATTTCTGCACGTTCCACAGCGGGTCTTCGAATAAAGTCCGGCACAACAACTGCGGTGATCAACTGATGATACCACGAATTTTCATTGTTTCCATTGTCGCCATATTGCTCATGCCCGCATCGGCTTATGCAGGCGACAGCGGCTGGGTGGGGACGAGCCGTCTCGTCTCGATCTCGCGCGGGGCGCGGGCCAAGTCGGAAATTCCGGTCTCCCTGGATTGCCGCAACGCCTCGGCTAATCCCCGGGCGCTCAAGCTGGAAATACGGGTGGTGACAGCGCCCAATGCCGACAAGCGCGACTGGGTGTTCTTCACCGCCGATCTGAACTACCAGCCGGGCGAGAGCCCCGCCGATTGGAAGAACTGGAAGAAAGTCTCCGGCAAGGCGCTCAAGACGCCGAGCGGGAAGACCGTTTATTGCTCGCTGTTTCACAACAATTCGGCAGGCACGGCGGGCCGGACCGCGCCGCCGATCTCGGTGCGCACCAGCGTCGGCTTTCGCACGCTGCACTGAGGCGGGGTTGGGCCGGCTTGTCTCCCTCACTGCGTGCCGAATTCGCCTTCAAGCTGCTCCCACAGGCTGGGTGAGGAACGCTCTTGCGTCAATGGCGGCGAATGTAGCGCCTCATCGAGCGTGGGTATCGCCAACTCTGCGGCTGCGGTCGAACAGACCTTGAGATCGAGCGCGTTCAGCAGGCTCTTCAGCTCTTGCTCTCCAGTCTCCACGGAGCCGGGCACGTAGATTTTCGCCTCGAAGTTCACGCAGCAATCCCGCACCGAGACGACGAGCAGGTTCAATCTCTCATTGTCTCCCGCAGAACGGTAATGGATTGCATATCCACTGAGCGCGCCGAGGTCGATGTCCTCAATAATCGAATAGAGGTCAAGATTGACGGCCTGACTCCTGATGGCGCTGAAATATTCGCAATGGCCGGCGGCGCGCCTCTTGGCGTCAGGCGCAGTTTCGAGAGGCTCGCCATTGCAGCCGACACCTGCTGGCTCGGTGCTGAAATTTGCCTCTCCGAAGGCATCCATATTGCCTGTCAGGAGCCTCGTGTCGTGCGCTGGGACATATTTCAGGCGCCACTCGCCTTGCCACAGGGAAAGCGAGTAGGTGTATTCGCGAGCGCCTTCGGTGACGACAAAATCCGTTGCTTCGTTGCCGCCCAAGCGCCCGCAAGAGAATTTGTCTCCGTCCGCTTGCGCGAAATGCGCGGTGGCGATGAGGAGCATTGCGGCTATTGCGTTTCGAAATCCGGTCAAGCGCCTTCCCCGACAGATGCCTCCGCAGATGGGTGTGCCAGGACAACGAATCAACCGGGTGTTGCGGCCGAGCTTTCTCACCTCCAGGGCGGCCCAAGCAATCCGCTTGTTGGGGGAAGCCGTTCGATGCAAACAAGGATCCAGCCTACCGCGTCTCCAGCAGCAGCGCGCGGTGGTCGGAAATTTCCGGCTCGGCGACGACTTCGAAACTGCGCACCTCCACCGCGTCGTTGACCAGCATGTAGTCGGCGAATCGCGGCGACTTGCGATAATGCGATGTCCGGGTGTCGGTATGGCCGTGCGCCGTGACCAGATCGGAAAGCCCTAGCGTGCGCAGGACCTCGAAGGTGACGCTTTGCGGCAGCACGTTGAAATCGCCGCAGACGACGAGCGGCTCGCCCTCGCGCCACACTCCGGCAATGATCCCGGCCAGCGTTTCCGCCTGCCGCTCGCGGGCGGGCGTGTCGCCCTTGCCGGCAGGATCGCGCAGGCCGTGCAGATGGGCGATCGTCATCGGGCGGCCGGCTGCCTCATCGTAGAGACGCAGTGCGTGTACATTCCTGGCCCGGGGGTGCTCGCCCCAGCCCTGCGCCAGGAAAGAGCCATGAATGAAGTCCTGGCGCTGACCGATCACCGGAAATCGCCGCCGCACGAAGGTCGCCAGTCCCCATTGCGACAGCACGGGTGTCTCCCCGTCGAACAGATTGCCCTGGCCGGCCTGGCAGAAAAAGGGATCGTGCCCCGGCAGCGCCGCGGCGATGTCGTCGAACAGATTGGCGCGCTGGGGGAGCATGGCTCCGTCATCGCGATAATCGAGCCAAGGCAGGCTGCAATCCGGCGTGCGGACCACTTCCTGCAGGCAGAGAATGTCCGGGTCGCAGGCCGCCAGATAGGAAACCATGGCCTCGTAAAGCCGGCCGCCCCAGGCATTCAATGAAACGATGCGCATGTCGCCCTCCCTGCCGGCGACACCTTCGAGAAACGGTCTATCCGTCTCACCGGCCGCGCAATTGGCCCATACAAGTCACTGTGTGCCGAATTCGCCTTCAAGCTGTTCCCACAGGCTGGGTGAGGAACGCAACAGGGCGGGCGGGGATGGATCAAGCGAATCCCAAAGCGACTGTTCCGGTCGCTGGGCGACGAAGACCGAGCAACGCTTGAAGTCGAGCGCCTTCAGCAGGCTTTTCAGCCTTTGCTCTCCGGTCTCCACGGAACCGTTGACGCGGATTTTCGCCTCGAAGACCGCCCGGCCATCCTGCACGGAGATGACGAGCAGGCTCCATCCGCCCTTGTCGTTTTCCGCGCGGTAGTGGATCGCGTACCCCTTGAGCGCGCCAAGGACGACATCCTCCATGATTTCGTAGGGTTGAAGGTTGACGATCGTCGTCCAGTCACTGGGCATGATCTCGCAGCGCCGCGCCGCGCGCGTCCTGGCGTCCGGCATGGATTGCAAGCGCTCATCATCATCGCAACCAACAGCGGTAGGCCAGGTGTGGAAATAGGCGCCGCCTTCAGAATCGGGTTCGCGAGTCAGGAATCTTGTTCCATGCCGGGGAAGGTAAATCAGGCGCCAGTCGCCTTGCTGCAGGGAAAGTGAGTAGATGTATTCGCGAGCGCCTTCGGTGACGACAAATTCCGTTGCTTCGTCGCCGCCCAAGCGTCCGCAGGGAAATTTGTCTCCGTCCGCATGCGCGAATTGCGCGGTGACGATGAGAAGCATTGCGGCTATTGCGTTTCGAAATCCTGACAAGCGCATTCCCCGACAGATGCCTTCGCAGATGGATGCGGTCCGACCGGGATTCAACCAGAAGATGATCGTAAGTTTTTCCCCATGCCGCTTGTCGATCCGAGCCAGGGTCATCGCGCTGGCCGGCTGCGGCGCAAGCCGCGCGGCTTTCCCTTTGCGGCGGCAGGCAGTAAACACGAGCCATGAAACTGGTGGGCGAAAAACTGGCGGCGGCGCGCGGCGAGCGGCGCATTTTCGAGGGACTTTCCTTCGAGGTTCCGGCCGGCTCGGCGCTGGTCGTCACCGGGCCGAACGGTTCGGGCAAGTCCACCCTGCTGAAGACCATTGCCGGATTCCTGCGCCCGGCCGCCGGTTCGCTGAAGCTGGAGGGCCAGTTCAAAGGATTGGATGCGGAGACGCCGCTGGCCGAGCATTGCCATTATCTGGGCCATGCCAATGCGTTGAAGCCGCAGCTGAGCGTTCATGAAAACCTTCGCTTCTGGCAGCAATTCTACGCGCCCGGCCGCACGGTGGACGAGGCGCTGGATGCGGTCGGCCTGCCCGGCGTCGGTGATCTGCCCGCCGGCTATCTTTCCGCCGGGCAGAAGCGGCGCGTCGCCATCGCGCGGCTGCTGGCGGCGGCCCGGCCGGTTTGGCTGGTGGACGAACCCACCTCGGCGCTGGATGCGGCGTCCGAGCGGCGATTCGCCGCGCTGGTCGAGGCGCATCTGGCGCAGGGCGGCATTGTCGTCGCCGCGACGCATCAGCAACTGGGCCTTGCCGCCGCGTTGAAGCTCGACATCAGCCAATTTGCCGAAAGCCGCGCCGCATGATCGCGCTGTTCCTGCGCGAGTTGAAGCTCGCCTCGCGCATTGGCGGCGGCGCGCTGACGGGGCTGCTGTTCTTCCTGGCGGTCGTCACCGTGGTGCCGTTCGGCGTCGGCCCGGATCTCAAACTGCTGGCCCGCATCGGCCCGGCCATGCTGTGGACCGGCGCGCTGCTCGCCAGCCTGCTTGGCCTCGACCGCTTGTTCCAGGGCGAGCGCGAGGATGGCTCGCTCGATCTGCTGCTGATGTCCGAGCATCCGATCGCGCTGATCGTCTTCGTCAAGTCGCTGGCGCATTGGGTGGCGACCGGCCTGCCGCTGGTGCTGGCCGCGCCGGTGTTCGGCCTGATGATGAACATGGAGCCGGTGGCGATCGCGGCGAGCGTGGCGACGCTGGCCGTCGGCACGCCGGCGATCTCGTTTGTCGGCGCAGTCGGCGCGGCGGTGACGGTGACGCTGGCGCGCGGCGGGCTGGTGATCGCGGTGCTGATCCTGCCGCTGGTCATTCCGGTGCTGATCTTTGGGGTGTCCGCCTCCTATGGCGCGGTGGAGGACCCCGCGCCCTTCCTGCCGCCCTTCCTCATCCTGTGCGCCATCACCCTGTTCTTCGCCGTGCTCGGGCCGCTGGCGGCCGGCCATGTGCTGCGCCATGCGGCGGACTGATCAACACGGCGTGCGTCAATTGCCAAGGTGCGGCGGCGGCGCTAAAACCGGGGCATGAGCGAAACTGCAATACGGCGCGCCTCCCTCTGGGATTTTGCCAATCCCACCCGCTATCTGGCGATTGCCGGACCGGCCATTCCGTGGCTGGCGGGCGTGACGGCGCTGTTGCTGGCGGCCGGGCTGTGGATGAGCTTTCGCGCGCCGGCCGACTACCAGCAGGGCGCCACCGTGCTGATCATGTTCATCCATGTGCCCGCCGCCTGGCTCTCCATGTTCTGCTACGGGGTGATGAGCGTCTCGGCGCTGGGCACGCTGGTCTGGCGCCATCCCCTGGCCGATGTGTCGCTGCGCGCAGCCGCGCCCGTCGGGGCGGTGTTCACGCTGCTGGCGCTGGTCACCGGCTCGCTGTGGGGCAAGCCGATGTGGGGCGCGTGGTGGGTGTGGGACGCGCGCCTGACCTCGGTGCTGGTGCTGTTCATCATCTATCTTGGCCTGTTGGCGCTGGCCCGCGCGATCGAGGACCCGGCGACGGCTGCGCGCGCCCTCGCCGTCGTCACGCTGGTCGGCTCGGTCAATCTGCCGATCATCAAGTTCTCGGTGAACTGGTGGAACACGCTGCACCAGCCCGCCTCGGTGATGCGCATGGACGGGCCGAAGATGGACCCGGCCTTTCTCTATCCGCTGCTGGTGATGGCGCTGGCCTATACATTGTTCTTCATCACGCTGCACGCCATGAACATGCGCAATGAAATCCTTCGCCGCCGCATCCGCTCGATGCGGATGAACGCGGCGCGCGAAGCGGGAGGCGCGTGATGTTCGGCAATTACGCCGGCTACATAGTCCCGGCCTATGTCCTTTCGGCGCTGGCGCTGGTCGGCCTGGTGGTGTGGTCGGTTCTGGATTATCGCGCGCGCCGCAGCGAACTTGCCGAACTGGAGCGCAAGGGCCTGAAACGCCGCTCGCAGGCCGGGGCGGATCGTGCCAATGGCTGACGCAGCGCCGCAGGAAAGCGGGAAGGCCGCCCCGCCGCGCGGCCGTGGCCGCTCGCTCATATGGGCGGCGATCCCGCTCGTCGTGTTCCTGGCGCTGGCGGCGGTGTTCCTCAAGCAGCTGGAATCGGGCAACAACACCCATGACTTGCCCTCCGCCCTGATCGGCAAGCCGGCGCCGCAATTCACGCTTGCCCCGCTGGAAGGGCTGCGCGGACCGGACGGGCCGGTGCCGGGCCTTTCGAGCGAAATGCTGGCCGGCAAGGTGAGCATCGTCAATGTCTGGGCCAGCTGGTGCGTGCCCTGCCGCGCCGAGCATCCGGCGCTGGTCATGCTCGCCCGCGACAAGCGGGCCCAGCTTGTCGGCATCAACTACAAGGACAATACCGGCAATGCGCTGCGCTTCCTCGGCCAGCTCGGCAATCCGTTTGCCGCCGTCGGGGTCGATCCGCGCGGCACGGCGGCGATCGACTGGGGCGTCTACGGCGTCCCGGAGACCTTTATCGTCGCGGCGGACGGAACCATCGCGTTCAAGCATGTCGGCCCGCTCACCGAGCAGAGCCTGAAGGAGCGGTTCCTGCCGGCGCTGGAGGCGGCGATCGCAAGGTCCGCGCCGGCGGCGCAGCCGGTCGCCGGGGCAGCGGTCAAGTGAGTTCGCGGCTGCAGCCGGCCTTCGCCCGCAAGACGCCGCCGGGCGACACGCATGAGCGCGACATCTGCGAGAATTGCGGCTTCGTCAATTACGAGAATCCCAAGATCGTCACCGGCTCGGTGGTCCGCCACGAAGGCCGGATCCTGATGTGCCGGCGGGCGATCGAACCGCGCCGCGGCTACTGGACGATCCCGGCGGGCTATCTGGAGCTGCACGAGACGCCGGAGGACGGGGCCCGGCGCGAGGCGCGCGAGGAGGCCTGCGCCGATCTGCGGCTGGACGGGCTTCTGGCCGTCTATACGGTTCCGCGCCTCAGCCAGGTGCAATTGATCTATCGCGCCGGGCTGATCCATCCGCATTTCGCGGCCGGCGAGGAGAGCCTGGAAGTGGCGCTGTTCGACTGGGACGCGATCCCGCGCGACGAGATCGCCTTCCCCACCGTCCATTGGGCGCTGGAGCATGAGCGCATGGTTGAACTCGGCGAAGCCGCCGGCCCCTTCGTCAATCCGCCGAACCGTTCTCCCGATCCCCAGCGCTGACATCGGCCGGCCTGGCGCTCGCGGCCCGCGCGGACTCCGTCTCGGCGTCGGGCAGCGCATGGCGCTGCAGCAGCGGATACTGGGTCATCATGAAGATCATGGTCAGCGGCATGGTGCCCCAGACCTTGAAGGCGACCCAGAAATCGGAAGAGAAATTGCGCCAGACGACCTCGT
>JAUIBM010000141.1 GCA_030428345.1 Alphaproteobacteria bacterium
CACGATCTGCGCGCTGGGTGCTTTCGTTTCCTGGGCGCTGCGCGAGGTCGAGATCTGCCGCAAGCTGGGCATCGGCTTCCATGTGCCGTTCGCGTTCTCCTTCGCGATCTTCGCCTATTTCACGCTGGTGGTGATCCGGCCGGTGCTGCTGGGCGCCTGGGGCAACGGCTTTCCCTACGGTATTTTCAGCCATCTCGACTGGGTTTCCAACGTCGGCTACCAGACGCTGCATTTCCATTACAATCCGGCCCACATGCTGGCGGTGTCGTTCTTCTTCACCACCACGCTGGCGCTGGCGATGCATGGCGGCGCCATTCTCTCCTCGGCCAATCCGGGCGAGGACCGCCTCAATCCCGGTCACCCGGCCGAGGTCAAGAACCCGGAATTCGAAGACACCTTTTTCCGCGACACCATCGGCTATTCGGTCGGCACGCTGGGCATCCACCGCCTTGGCCTGATCCTGGCGCTGAACGCGGGTTTCTGGAGCGCCGTGTGCATCGTCATCACGGGGCCGTTCTGGAACCGCGGCTGGCCGGAATGGTGGAACTGGTGGCTCAACCTGCCCTTCTGGAGCTGAGGAGGCGACCATGAACGAGTATCAGAACATCTTCACATCGGTCCAGCTGAGAGGCCATCCGGAATACGGCATCCCGCTTCCGGCGGGCGACAGCGAGCGCATGGGCGAGCCCTTCTTCGACCATCTGATGGGCCGGATCGGCAACGCCCAGATCGGGCCGATCTATCTGGGCTTCCTCGGCTCGGTTTCGATCGCCTTCGGCGCGCTCGCCTTCGTGATCATCGGGCTCAACATGTGGGCCTCGGTCGACTGGAATCCGATTCAGTTCGTGCGTCAGCTGTTCTGGCTCGCGCTCGAGCCGCCGCCGGCCAAATACGGACTGAAGATCCTGCCGCCGCTTTCGGAAGGCGGATGGTGGCTGATCGCCGGCTTCTTCCTGACGACATCCGTCCTGCTGTGGTGGCTGCGCATGTATCGCCGCGCCCGCCAGCTTGGAATGGGAACGCATGTGTCCTGGGCGTTTGCCTCGGCCATCTTCCTGTTCCTGTCGCTTGGCTTCATCCGTCCCCTGCTGATGGGCAGCTGGTCCGAGGCGGTGCCCTTCGGCATCTTCCCGCATCTTGACTGGACGGCGGCGTTTTCGATCCGCTACGGCAATCTCTATTACAACCCGTTCCACTGCCTCTCCATCGTGTTCCTGTATGGCTCGGTTCTGCTGTTCGCCATGCACGGCGCGACAATCCTGGCGGTGAGCCGCTATGGCGGCGAGCGCGAGATCGAGCAGATCACCGATCGCGGTACGGCTTCCGAGCGCGCGGCGCTGTTCTGGCGCTGGACGATGGGCTTCAACGCGACGATGGAATCGGTCCATCGCTGGGCATGGTGGTTCGCCGTGCTGACGCCGCTGACAGGCGCGATCGGAATATTGCTGACCGGAACCGTGGTCGACAATTGGTATCTATGGGGCATGAAGCACGGCATCGTGGCGCCGCTTCCCGACATCTTTCCGGGCGTCGTCGACCCTGCCATTTCGGGAGGTGGGCAATGAGACTGTGGATCCCCTTTGCGGTCGGCGCAGGCTCGCTGCTGGCGATCGCAAGCTTCGTCGGGGCAGGTTGGGACCTGCCCCCGGTCGACGCAACCCAGATCGGCTATCGCGGAACCGGCATGTACGATTTCCACGACCGCGAGAATTCGGCGGCGCTCAAGCTCGCCAACGTGGTTCCCGAAATCCCCTACGAGGCGGATCCGACCGGCAGCCGGGCGAAGGACGTCTATGAGAACGTCCAGATCCTGGGCGATCTGTCCGAGGATCAGTTCAACCAGTTCATGGCGTCGATAACCGAGTGGGTCTCCCCGACGGAAGGCTGCAATTACTGCCACAATCCGGAGAATCTGGCATCCGATGAACTCTACACGAAGGTCGTCGCGCGCCGCATGATCCAGATGACCCAGTCGGTCAATAGCCAATGGCAGCCGCATGTCGCCCAGACCGGCGTCACCTGCTACACCTGCCATCGCGGCAATCCGGTGCCGGCCAATATCTGGTTCAAGGAAAAGGGACCGGGCGGCAAGGGAATGGCGGGCTACCGCGCCAACCAGAACCTGGCCTCCAGCTTGGTGGGCAACACCTCCCTGCCTGAAGATGGCCTGCAGCGCTACCTGCTGGACGCGGAGAACATTCGCGTGCACTCAGCGACGGCGCTGCCGACCGGCGAGAACAAGGCCGGGATCAAGGATGCCGAGGCGACATGGGGGTTGATGATCCACATGTCCGAATCCCTGGGTGTCGGTTGCGTCACCTGCCACAATTCGCGCGCCTTCAACGATTGGGACCAGAGCCCGCCGACCCGGGTCAAGGCCTGGCACGGGATCCGCATGGTGCGCTCGATCAACAACGACTATCTGCAGGGCCTGTCCCCCGTCTTCCCCGACAATCGCAAGGGGCCGGAGGGCGATGTCTTCAAGGCCGATTGCGCCACCTGCCATCAGGGGGTTCAGAAGCCGCTCTATGGCGTGTCGATGCTCAAGGACTACCTCGACTCGCTCGGCAAGCAGACGGAGACCGCCGTACCCGATTACGGCGCCTACAAGCCGGGCGAGGCAGGACCGTTCCGGCCAGCAGCGGGATCGCAAAGTTCGTCGACCGGAGCGCCGCAGTCCGACAGCCAGCTCGCGGCAAACCAGTAATGGCGAACTGACCCGCCGCTGGAGTGACGCATGGAGCCCTCCCCGCGTTCCGTGCATCGCGAAGCCGGCCGGAGAGGGGGCGAAACGCCCCCTCTTTCGCGTTCGGTGCGCGAATCCCGTTCCGGAACCAGGCGCGTGCTCATGCTCGGCGCGACCGGCACGTCCGGGCGCTCGACGGTGCGCGCGCTTCTCGCCGCCGGTCATGAGGTGGTCTGCATCGTCCGCACGGCCGGGCGGCTTCCCGCTGACCTGCACGGCGCCGAAATCCGCCAGGCCGAGGTGGCGGACCCCGTCTCGCTGGACCGCGACGGGTTTCGCGGCGATCGTTTCGATGCGATCGTCTCCTGCATGGCCTCGCGCACCGGGGCGCCGAAGGATGCCTGGGCGGTCGACTATCAGGCGCATGTGAACGCCCTCGTTGCGGCCCGGCGGCATGGCGTGGCGCAAATGGTGCTGCTCTCGGCAATCTGCGTCCAGAAGCCCGTCCTGGCGTTCCAGCACGCCAAGCTTGCCTTCGAGCGTCAATTGATCGGGTCCGGGCTGAACTATTCGATCGTCAGGCCGACGGCCTTCTTCAAGTCGCTCTCCGGCCAGATTCGCCGGCTCAGGCAGGGAAAGCCCTTCCTGCTGTTCGGCGACGGCGCGCTGACGGCCTGCAAGCCGATCGGCTCCGACGATCTGGGAGCCTATCTCGCGCTGTGCCTGACGGATGGCCGCCTCCACAACCGCATATTGCCGATCGGCGGTCCGGGCGAAGCGATCACCCCGCGCCAGCAGGGCGAGAAGCTGTTCGAATTGCTGGGGCTGAAGCCGCATTTCCGGCAGGTTCCGGTCCGCATGCTCGACGCGATCATCGGCGCATTGGCAATTCCCGGCGCAATCGTCCCCGCATTGCGGGACAAGGCGGAGCTCGCGCGCATCGGCCGCTATTACGCCACCGAATCCATGCTGGTGCTTGAT
Source organism: Alphaproteobacteria bacterium (assembly GCA_030428345.1). Classification (GTDB taxonomy): domain Bacteria; phylum Pseudomonadota; class Alphaproteobacteria; order Rhizobiales; family Rhizobiaceae; genus BOKV01. Next base: position 3,668 of record JAUIBM010000141.1, read on the forward strand.
CCCGCGACCGGCTGCTACGACGCGGCGGCGACGCCTTCTTTCGGCGCCCAGCACCTGTTCGACTATTATGGACAGTTGATCAGGGGGGAGATCGGGGACGACCGCGGCGACCACACCGTGTTCTGAGCCGGTCCGCCCGGACCGGTCGAGCAGATCCGGGGGTCAGTTCGCCGGGAAATTGAAGTCGGGGAAGCGCGCCGCATAGATGCGGAACCAGGGGGTGAACGCGGCCGGATCTGAGGCCATTTCCGCGGCAAGCGTGGCCGGATCGATCCATCGCGTCGCCGACACCTCGCGCGGGTCGGGAATGATCAGCGTGTTGTCGCGATCCACATTGGCCGTGAACATGGTTACCCGCTCATGCTCATGCAGCCCGCCACCGACATCGGCCGAATATTCGACGACGCAGCGCTCCAGCAGGGTGGCCTCGAAGCCGAGCTCCTCGCGCAGGCGGCGTTCGGCGCAGGCCTCGATGGTCTCGCCCCAGTGCGGATGCGTGCAGCAGGTATTGGCCCACAGGCCGCCGCAATGATACTTGGCGGCGGCCCGGCGCTGGATCAGCAGTTCGCCCCGGTCGAAGACGAAGATCGACACCGCCAGGTGGAATTGCGCCTCCTCGTGCACGCGCATCTTTTCCATTGGAAACAGCGAGCCGTCGGCGGCAATCGCCGGGATGTCCATGCCCGAGGCCTGCCGTTCGGCGGCGTTGAACGCGGATGCCCTGACCATGCGCCGGCTACGCCACTGCGCGCGCGAGCGCGCACTGCGACCAGAGCCCGTGCAGCGCGTGTACCAGATGGTCGATGTCGGCGTCGCTGTGATAGGGCGTCGGCGTGATCCGCAGCCTCTCGGTGCCCTTGGGAACGGTCGGATAGTTGATCGGCTGCACATAGATGCCATAGCTGTCGAGCAGCAGGTCGGATATCCATTTGCACTTGGCCGCATGGCCGACGATCACCGGGACGATGTGGCTGGGATTGTCCAGATGCGGGATGCCGCTGCGGTCGAGCATCCTGCGCACGCGCGCCACCCGGTTCTGGTGCCGCGCCCGTTCGGCGCTGCTCTGCTTGAGATGGCGGATCGAAGCCGTGGCGCCGGCGGCGATCGCCGGGGGCAGCGCTGTGGTGAAGATGAACCCTGAGGAGAACGACCGCACGAAATCGCAGACCACCGCGTCGCCGGCGATATAGCCGCCCATCACGCCGAAGGCCTTGCCCAGCGTTCCCTCGATGACGGTGAGCCGGTCCATCAGGCCCTCGCGCTCGGCGATGCCGCCGCCGCGCGGCCCGTACATGCCGACGGCATGGACCTCGTCGAGATAGGTCATCGCGCCGTGCTTCTCGGCGACGTCGCACAACTCGGCGATCGGCGCGATGTCGCCATCCATCGAATAGACGCTTTCAAAGGCGACGAGCTTGGGACGGTCGACCGGATCGGCCGACATCAGCCGGTCGAGATCGGCCGGGTCATTGTGCCTGAACAGGCGCTTCTCGGCCCGGCTGTGCCGGATCCCCTCGATCATCGAGGCGTGGTTCATCGCGTCGGAATAGACGATGCAGCCGGGAATGCGCGCCGCCAGCGTTCCGAGCGCCGCCCAGTTGGAGACATAGCCCGAGGAAAAGATCAGCGCCGACTCCTTGCCATGCAGATCGGCAAGCTCACGCTCCAGCATGACGTGGTAATGATTGGTGCCGGAAATGTTCCGGGTGCCGCCCGCGCCCGCGCCGCATTTGTCGATCGCATCCTTCATCGCCGCCAGCACGCTCGGGTTCTGGCCCATGCCGAGATAATCGTTCGAGCACCAAACCGTGACATCCTGGCGCTCACCGTTCTCCCGGTGGCGGGTCGCGGTCGGGAAGCTTCCGGCCTGGCGCTCCAGATCGGCGAAGAACCGGTAATTGCCGCCATCGCGCAGGCTGTCCAGTTCGCCGGCGAAGAATTTGCTGAAATCCATGGTGTTCCTCCTGGTGCTCACGCGATGACAACCGGATGGCGCTGGCGCGCCCTCGGCGCGACGCCCTGTCTGTCGGTCTTGGTTTCCGGGCCCGCCGGGGCCGGGGCTGTTTCTGAGGCGGATTGCCGCGCCGGCATCGCCCAGCGCCACAGGGCGGCGTCGGAAACCGGGACGACCAGTATCAGATGCTCGACCACGGCAAGGGCGGCGAATGTCGCCAGCAGGGTCGCCGAGACGCCTTCATGCAGTTGCGGGGCGGTCGCCGCCCGGTGGCACAGCAGCACGAAAGCCAGCACGGTGGCGGCCAGCAGCGCCGGGAAGGCGGCCGACACGCGGTCAGTACGAAAATAGGTCGTAAGGTAGATGAGCCGCGGCGGCAACATCGCCAGTGTCACATGCGGAGCGCCGAGAAACAGCAGGAGCTTGGCGCTTATCCGCATCAGCCAGAGCAGGGCGAAGGTCCAGAGCCCGGTCTGGTTGGGCGCGTCCCATGATATCGCGAGGACGATCGCCCCGCTTGCAAGGATCGCCAGTTCATGGTCGCGCACGGTCGCGAAGGCAGCGCGGAACCTCGCCCGGCCGGTCGCCCCCGTCGGGCAGGACTGCCGGCTGGGTCCCGTCACCACCCCCGCCAGGAAGCTGGTCTCGTTCCATGCCCACACCGCAAGTCCGCCGACAAAACCCAGATAGACCCCGCCAAGCCCTTCCATGGACCCGCCGATCCGGATCGCCCACAGGCCCGCCGCCGCGAAGGCCGTGGCGACGAGCAGCAGCGGCAGCCGGCGCGGGGATTGCCGCCCGGCCGCGAACAGGATCACTGCGGTCGACAGCCACCAGGCGAATATGGCGAAGGCGGCTGCCGCGAGGTACTGGAGCACGGGCTTTCTCTCCGGATTGCGGCCCTACCAGACCGGCTCGAGCCTGCTCTTGGCGGGAATGCGGTTCGCCACGCTGGGGATCACATAGAGGCGGATGAAATTGGCGGTCGCCGCCGCCGTCCAGAATGCGCCCGAAAGCTTTCCGGCGATCCCGCCGCGTTCCTTCGCCGCCTCGATGCGCCGGGCGATCGCGACCATCCGCGAAAAGCCGCGGATAAGGGCGGGATTGTCGAGATCGAGAACCAGCGGGAAGACCTGTCGCGAGATCTCGCTCGTCAGGCGGAACACCCGCATGTCGTAATCGTCGACGTCGATCCCCAGCGCCTTGTGGAATTCCGGCCGGGCGTGGTCGCGCACATGCATCGTCACGAACACCGCCAGCAGGAAGAACTTGATCCAGTAGCGGTTGACGCCGGATGTCAGCTTCGGGTCGGTCCGCATCAGCAGCGAGAAGGCCTCGCCATGGCGGAACTCGTCATTGCACCACTCGCGGAACCATTTGAAGATCGGGTGGAACCGGCGTTCCGGATTGCGCTCCAGATGGCGGAAGATCGTAATGTAGCGCGCATAGCCGATCTTCTCCGACAGATAGGTCGCGTAGAAGATGAAT
>JAUIBM010000142.1 GCA_030428345.1 Alphaproteobacteria bacterium
GGTGGCGATCGAGGCCTCCCTCGACCAGCCCGATCTGCCGGACAGCGCGCCGGAGGGGCGGAGCGACTATTCGGGCGTGAAGCACGACACGGTGGTCTACCGGATATCGGGAGCGTTTTTCTTCGGCGCCGCCGCGACGGTGGGCGCGGTGCTCGACCGCATCGCCGACCGGCATCGAAAATTCATCCTCGACTGCTCCTCGGTGCCATTGCTCGATTCGACCGCGGCCAATGTGCTGGAGGGGACGGTGCGCAAGGCCGAGCGCAGCGGCGTGCGCGTCGCCATTGCCGGTGCGTCGCCGCAGGCGAAGCGGGTGCTGAATGCGCTGGGGCTGGTGAGCCCGCGCGTGCTCTTCACCGAAAGCGTCGCGGAGGCCGTCAAGGCGCTTGATGCCGGGGAAGGCGCAAACCTTCCGGGTTGAAGCCGCGGCCCATCTGCGCTGAAGATGATCGCTGGCCTCGCCGCGCCGCTTGTGCGACTGGTTGGCGACAGGCAGATTGCGCAACATGACGGTCGGCGACGCGATGAAACGGATTGTGCTTCTTGTGGCGTTGGCGGCCTGCCTGGCGGGGCCGGCGGCGGCGCAAAAGGGTCCGCTCCCGGTGCCGACGCCGCGCCCCGACGACGGACCGCAATCCGCCGCGCCCGCCCCCCCGGCGAGCGAGCGCCCGGCCGCCGCCCCGTCAACGGCCGAAGAGGGCGAGGCGGACGGCAAGAAGCCCGAGGAAGCCTCCGCCCAGCCCTCCGAACCTGTGGTCCGCCGGATGTCCTGCTCGGCGCTGCTGGAAGGGCGGGTGAGCGGCAAGGTGGTCGAACCGATCCGCGAGGGCCAATGCGGCGAGGACTCGCCCCTGCGCCTGTCCGCGCTCGGTCCGGTCCGGCTGCTGCACGAGGCGGTGACGAATTGCGCGATGGCCGAGGCGCTGGCGCAATTCGCCCTCAAGGCGGACGAACTGGCCAGGAAGGACCTCGGCGCCAGCCTCGCCGCCATCGATGCCGGTCCCGGCTACCAATGCCGCCGCCGCAACCGCGCAGCGACGGGCAAGATGTCCGAGCACGCCTTCGCCGATGCGCTCGACGTGGTGTCGTTTCACCTCTCCGATGGCCGCAGGATCGCTGTCGACGCCGATTGGCCGCATCTGAAGGCCGCGCCGGCCGAGGGTGAGAAGCCGGCCCCGCCGGCCGAACGGGCCGACACGCCTCAGGCGCGCTATCTGACCGGCCTGCACGCCATCGCCTGCAAGCAGTTCACCACAGTGTTGGGGCCGGACGCCAATCCCGCCCACCGCTCGCATTTTCATTTCGACCTGGGCTGCCACGGCCGAAACTGCACCTATCTCATCTGCGAATGAGCGCCTCTCGCGCAAGGCTCACGGCTCGCTCGGCGCATCGCTGGAGGCGCTGCGGCTGCGCAGGGGGTCGATCTGCGAGATTTCCTTGCTCCATATGAGCTTGCGGTAGTCGAAGCCCGCCGCCAGCGTGGGCTTGACGATCTCGAAATAGGGCGAAAGGTCGAAATCGCGCGGCGCATAGAGCGAATAGTGGCGGATATGCAGGATTTCGGCGCGCGAATAGCGCGATTTGGCCCGCGTTCCCCCCGGCGCACGGCTCACCTCCGGAAGGATCGGGTAGCGCACCGAGGCGAAGGCCTGCGCGATCAGCGCCGAGCAGATCGCCCGCGTCGGATCGCCCGAACCGAGCGCGATCATGCGGCGGCGAAAGCGCGACGGCACGGGAATCGGGAAGAAATAGCGCAGCAGGTCGAAGATGTTGCGCAGGTCGTATTTGGTGCCGAGCTTGCCGACCATGAAGTCGACGAGGCGTTTGCGGTCCTCGTCGGTCAGGCCGACCGGGCGGCAGATGCGGGTGTTGAAGCTGGAATAGCGCGAGAGCGGGGTGGCGACGCAGCCCTCGCCCAGATTGGATTCGATCAGGCGCGGCCGCTCCGATCCGTCCGCCGGCCGCGGCAGGACATGGCCGACATAAAGGGCCGCATGGCTCCAGGTCGAATTGGTCAGATATTTGATCGTCGAGGAAACCAGCTGGTTGCCCTCGACCAGCAGCACGTCGCCCGGTTTCAGCGTCGCCCACAAGGTGTCGTAGTCCGATGGCGTGTAGGGCTCATAGCCTGAAATCTGGCTGGACAGCACCGCCGCCATCCAGTGACCGAGCCGGTCCAGCCAATCGTCGATGCGGCTCATCCGGCCAACCCTCCCTATTGCGGGGGAATTCTTCGCGGAAAGCCGGCGGGGCGTCAATCGAACAGCCGCGCCGCATCGACGCAGGCTCGCGCGTGGGTCGTTGTCGTCGAGTTGCCGCATTTGCCGGCAAGAAAAAACCGGCCGCGCCGTGGGGGCAGGGCCGCGCCTTCTGCGCGCGATTGATCGGGGGCGCCGGAATTGAGCGATGCAGCCGCGCCTGCCATGGACGAAAGGCGGCCGGACGGCGCTCATCGGGGCGAGCTGGCCGGCCGCGTGGCGCTGTGGGCGCTGCTCGGCTCCCTGCTGGTGCACCTCATGCTGTTCGTCGCCGCCATCTTCCTGCATCCCTCGCGCCGCCTGCCGCGCCCGCCCGAACAGCTGGTGACGGTCGAGATCATCGCCGCGCCGCAGCCGCAGCAACCCGCCTTGCCAGCGCTTGCCGAGCCGGCCCCGCCGCAGCCGCTCGCCCTGCCCGATACGCCGCCCGTCATTGCGCCGGAAGCGCCGCCGCGGACGCAGGGCATGGTGCAGGCGAGCCGGACCTATTCCGCCAAGCTCCTGGCCGATCCGCGCAACCGGGCGGCGGCGCGCGCGCTGCCGCAACTGGCGGTCGACGAGCGGCTCGTGCAGCTGTGCAATATCGAGGCGATGGAGCAGGTGCGCCTCGCCAATCTGGGTCATGTGCCCGAGGCGGTGGTGGCCTATGCCATGGCCGATCTCAAATTCGGCGGGCGCACGCTGGAAGCCGATGGCGGCGCGTTTCGCAGCGGCCGGCACTGGTACAATCTGAAATACAAATGCTCCGCCGCCGCCGATTACCGCGATGTCGTCTCCTTCGCCTATGAGGTGGGCGAGGAAATCCCCGAATCGCAATGGGCGAGCCATAATCTGGCGCTCGACATCGGCTCGCTCGACTGACCGCAGGCGCCGCCGCCGCGCACAGCGCCATTGACCGCCTGTGCGGCATTTCCTAGATTAGAATCATTCCAGAAATCTTGGATCAAAATCATGCTCGCGCAGTTCCTGACCCCGCACAAACGCGACTTCTCCAGCCTGTCGCAGCAGGAAATCCTGGCGCTGGCGATCTCCTCGGAAGAGGACGACGGGCGCATCTACCGCTCCTATGCGGACTGGCTGCGGCACGACTTTCCCGATTCCGCCGCCATGTTCGACGAAATGGCGAGCGAGGAGGACGAGCACCGGCGCTGGCTGATCGACCTGCACCGCGAGAAATTCGGCGAGCGCATCCCGCTGATCCGCCGCGAGCATGTGCGCGGCTTCTACGACCGCAAGCCGGACTGGCTGGTCAAGCCCAAGGGCGTCGACGCGGTGCGCCGGCAGGCGGCCGAAATGGAGCAGCAGGCGTGCCGGTTCTACGCCGAGGCGGCGCGCCGCGCCGAGGACGCCTCGATCCGCAAATTGCTGGGCGACCTGGCCCGCGCCGAGGCCGGACATATCGGCACGGCGATGCATTCCGAACAGGCCAATGTGCCGGCCACGGTGAAGGAAGCCGAGGCGCAGGCCGAGCGCAAGCAGTTCGTGCTGACCTATGTGCAGCCCGGTCTCGCAGGCCTGATGGACGGCTCGGTCTCCACGCTCGCGCCGATCTTCGCCACCGCCTTCGCCACGCAGGACACCTGGACGACCTTTCTCGTCGGCCTCGCCGCCTCGCTGGGCGCGGGCATCTCGATGGGCTTCACCGAGGCGGCGCATGACGACGGGGTGATTTCCGGGCGCGGCTCGCCGCTGCATCGCGGCCTTGCCTCGGGCATCATGACCGCCATTGGCGGCCTCGGCCATGCCCTGCCCTATCTGATCCCCGATTTCTGGACCGCGACCGCCCTCGCCTTCATCGTGGTGTTCGTCGAATTGTGGGCGATCGCCTTCATCCAGAACCATTACATGGAAACTCCGTGGGGCAAGGCGATCTTCCAGGTCGTGCTTGGCGGCGCGCTGGTCTTCGCGGTCGGCGTGCTGATCGGCGGCGGCTGATCAACGGATCGCCAGATCAGGCGCGGGCGCGGCGCGGCCTCCAATTGACCAGGAAGATGCCCGCGCCGATCAGCGCCAGGGCGGCGGCAATGTTGGCGCTCAGCTTCTCGCCGATGATCAGCCAGCCGAACATGACGCCGAACACCGGCGCCAGGAAGGCGAAGCTGGAAATGTCGGAGGCCGGGTAGATCTTCAGGATGCTCAGCCAGACCAGAAAGCCGAGCGAGGCGACGATCACCGACTGGAAGGCCAGAATGCCCCACAGCGCCGGCGTCATCTCGCGCCACAGCGGCCCGAAGGCCGGCGCGATCGCCAGCAGGATCACCGCCGAGACGACCAGCTGATACAGCAATTGCATCTGCGGGGCTGCGCGCGAGAAATTCGTCACCCGGGTCGCCAGCGCGATCGCCGCCCAGAACAGCGCCGCCAGCAGCGCCATCAGATCGCCCAGCAGCGCGTTGTCGCTGACCGGATGGGCGTTGTGCGCCAGCGCGACCGCGACGCCGACGACCGCCAGCACCAGGCCGGCGGCGCGTTGCCTTGTCATCGTCTCGCCGGGAATCATGAAATGCGCGAACACCGTCACCCAGACCGGCATGGTGTAGAACAGCACCGAGGCGCGGGCGACGGAGGTGTAGTCCAGCGCCTGGAACAGCAGCACGAACTCGCCGGCGAACAGCGCACCGCACACGATGCCCGGCGCGATGGTGCCCTTGACGATGGTGAGCGGCTGGCGGCGCAGAAAGGCCCAGACAAGCAGCGGCGCGATGGCGAAAAGCGAGCGCATCCCGGCCTGGAAGGTCGGGCTCATGCCGGCATTGACCAGCTTGACCAGCACCTGGTTGAGACCGAGCAGGGCGGAAAACACCACCAGCGCGCTCGCGCCGAAGACGTCTATCCTGTCCTTGCGGGCAGGCGCAGTGCGGGCAAGACCCGGCTCAATCGGCATGTCCATGCCGCTATTGCCCCGGCTCGGGCGCGGGCGGTGCCTGGCGCGCCAGGTCGCCCAGCGCGCGCAGGATGAGCGCGATGTCCTGCGGCCGCGACAGGCGGTGATCGCCATCGGGCACCAGGGTCATCGTCACGTCGTCACGGGCGAGGAGGCTCGCCAGTTCGACCGCGTGGCGCCACGGCACGTCCGGGTCGAGCCGGCCCTGGATGATGTGCACCGGGCAGCCGGTCGCCAGATCGCCCGACATCACCAGATTGGCGCGCCCGTCCTCGAACAGCGCACGGGTGTAGACATCGGGCTCGGATGAATAGGCCGAGGGCTCCTCCAGCCGTCCGGCCGTCTCGATCCGCCGCTTCTGTTCCGCGTTCAGCTGCGGCCACATCAGCCTTTCGGTGAAATCGGGCGCCGGCGCGATCAGCACCATGGCGGCGAGGCGCGATGGGCCCTGGCGCGCGGCCAGTTCCTGCGCCATGCGCAGCGCGATCCAGCAGCCCATGGACGAGCCGACGAGGATCTGCGGCCCGGCGGTGAAGCGCTCGAAGACGCAAAGGCTCTCCTCCAGCCAGCGCGAGATCGTGCCGTCTTCGAACCGCCCGCCCGATTCGCCATGGCCGGAATAATCCAGCCGGCAGCAGGCCAGGCCCTGGCTGGCGCACCAGGCGTCGACCGCCTGCGCCTTGCCGCCCATCATGTCGGAACGATAGCCGCCGAGCCACACGACGCCGGGCCCGGCAAGGGCCGCCGGCCGCCGGCGCACCGCGATGCCGCGCGCGGACGATCCCGACCCGACCTCGATAAATTCAGGCTGCAATGCAACGCCTCCGCACGGATTTAGCATGATTTCGCGATTGTTTCATGGTAATGGAGCCTGTGGCGGGCAGCGGATTTGCCGTTTTGGACACGCTCCGCGCGGCCATGATGTTTAAAGCCCCGAACCGGAATAGCAAGGGAGACCACGACCATTCGCCGTCCGCATAAAGCGCAAGCACCCACCAAGGAAGGCCCCCGTTCGAACCTGGACATCCGGGCTCCGCAAGTCCAGGTCATCGATGACGAAGGCCAGAATCTGGGCGTGATGGATACGAGGGACGCCATCGCCAAGGCCGAAGAGGCCGGTTTCGATCTCGTCGAAATCTCACCCAACAACGATCCTCCGATCTGCAAGTTTCTCGATCTGGGCAAGTTCAAGTACCAGTCGCAGAAGAAGGCCTCGGAGCAGCGCAAGAAGCAGAAGACGCAGGAGGTCAAGGAGATCAAGATGCGTCCGAACATCGACGTCCACGACTACGAGGTCAAGATGCGCTCCGTGCGCAAATTCCTCGAGGAGGGCGACAAGGTGAAGCTGACCATGCGCTTTCGCGGCCGCGAAATGGCGCACCAGGAAATCGGGCTGGGCGTGCTGATGCGCGCCAAGGACGAGATCGCCGAAATCTCCAAGGTCGAGGCCGATCCGCGCATGGAGGGACGCCAGATGATGATGGTCGTCTCCCCGCGCTGAGCCGCCGCGCCGCCCAATGATCTGAAAGACCCGCCGCGAGGCGGGTTTTTTGCTTGCGGCGTGCCTTTCGCACGGCGACGGGTCTTCGCCGTTCGCTCGCCGCGCTTTCCTTCGTGACCACCGGCGTCTCCCGCCATATTCGCCGCTCCCCTCGCTTCGTAGTCTCCGGGCCATCTGCGCGGCCTGGCTCCCGCTATACGCCGTCATCGTCGGGCCATCCGCGCGGTGAACGGCCTTCGCCGTTCGCTTGCCGCGCTCCTATCCGACGATCCATACCGTTACATCCCCGCGTTCGCCGCCTTCGCTGAAGCGTAACGGAATGGGTCCTCGGGTCACGGCTGCGCCGGCCCGAGGACGACCGGAGTAAATTGGCTCGCCATTCCACAACACATGCCTCTGCGTTCACGCGGCTGAAAAAGCCCGTGGGATGAGTAGTTTTT
>JAUIBM010000143.1 GCA_030428345.1 Alphaproteobacteria bacterium
GGCGGCGCAGCCATGCTGCGCCTGGCGGCCCGACTTGAAGCGGCCGGAATGCGCGACGTGAAGACCGCCGTCTTCCCCGAAAACCGCCATGAGGGGCTGAACGAAATCGACCGCGACGCGGTGATGAACGGTTTCGCCGCCTGGCTGGACGCGCGTTTCCCCCAGGCCTGACGCCCGCAAAACCACCCCGGAAACAACGGCTTGGAAGATTTTTCCAGCGCGACAATATCTGCGTCGCGGCGAAATCATTGACGAATCGCAAAGCCGTTCGACTCAATTTTCCCTAACGTCATAACAAGATCAAAACGCCTGTTATGTTATCGATTTTCATCAAATAGCGTCAAACAATTCGCGGCGTTTCAACTTCGGAGATCCACCAGATCCAGCAAGATCAGAGGATTATTACGCATATGCATTCAAGTATCGTTGGATTGATTTGTCGTTTTTTCAAGGACCGGCGCGGCAATTACGGAATAATGATGGGACTCCTGATGTTCCCATTGATCGGCGCGACGGCCCTGGCCGTGGATTATTCGAACATCTCGCGCCAGCGCAACGCCATGCAGACCGCCCTCGACGCCGCGGCCTTGGCGACCTCCAAGGAATATGCCGCAGGGTCCTTCGCCTCCTCCTCCCAGAGCGAGGAACTGGCGAAGATGAACGCCTATGCCAAGGATTTCTTTCTCGCGAACATGTCCGGCTACGCCAACGCGGCCGACACGAAGATCGAGGCCAACTTCAAGGCGGAAACGAAGAAGGACGTGAACGGCATCGCTTTCGACGAAAAGTCGATCTCGCTGACAGCCGATCTCGACTACGACACCTATCTGGCGAAGGCGATCGGCAAGGATGTCATCCCGATCGGGGTGCTGAGCGAGGTAGCCATGGGCAATCTCACCATCGAAATCGGCCTTGTAATCGATAACTCGGGCTCGATGGGTTCGAAGAGCAAGCTCGTAAACGCAAAAAGCACTTCCAAGAAGCTTGTGGATACGATGTTCGCGGCAGGCGCAATTTCGAACAAGGCGAATCCCGTCAGCTTCTCGCTGGTTCCCTTCGCTGCTTCGGTCAATATCGGCGCGTCAAATGCCTCCAAGGACTGGATGGACATCAATGGCTGGGCGACGATCCACAACGAGAACCTGGACTGGTCGACCTACGACATTCCGCATGGCGCAACCCTCGACATCCAGGACAAGGGCACACACAAGATCGCGCGCGAGAAATTGCGCAACTCCTCGACCTGGCACTGGAAGACACGCTGGGACATCTACGACATGATCGATGTCGACTGGGACGGCTGCGTCGAGATGCGCCCCTGGCCCCACAACACCGAGGATACCGTGCAGCAGGTTTCGGGCCTCACCTATGATCAGGCGGCGGGCAAGTCCTATGGCGACGGCGTGGACGCGCTCTTCGTGCCCATGTTCGCGCCCAGCGAGCCAACCTATTACTATACCTACAAGAAAAGGAATCGCATCAAGACGTCCTACGATTACTATAACTACGGGAATGACTACACGGACGATTTCAGAAAGTCGGACAATGTGCAGTTCGCCGCAGCGAATAATGAGCACGGAAACTACCAGAACGTCCGGCAGGACTGGATCTGGCGCTACCAGAACTCCTATGTCAGCAGCGGCATTTCCGGCAGCGGTTTCGGCCCGAACTACAGCTGCACCTCCAAGCCCCTGACGGAACTGACAACCGACAAGAACAAGATCAAGAACTCGATCAACAACATGATCGCCAGTGGCAACACCAATGTCCAGGCCGGCATCGCCTGGGGCTGGCGTACGCTCAGCCCGCAGGAACCCTTTACCGGCGGGCGGTCCTATGACGATGTCGACAACCGCAAATACCTGATTGTCCTCACGGACGGAAACAATACCTATTCCGGCTCATCGACACCGAACGACAGCACCTACGCCGCCTGGGGCTACGCCAAGACCGGGCGCATCGAAGAAGGCCTGTCCCATTCGGACCGGCCGGACTTGTACAAATATTCAACGCCCTATTACTACGAAGACAAGATGAACGTGCACACGCTGCAAACCTGCGAGAACGCCAAGAAGGCGGGCATCACGATCTTCGCCATCGCATTCGACGTGTCCAACGGTTCGTCGGTCAAGCAATTGCTGGACGCGTGCTCCGGATCGGGCCTGACCAGCGGGGGCCAGAAGATCGTTTCCTCGGGCAGCTTCTACTACGATGTGAACTCCAATGGCCTCGACGACGCCATGGCGTCCATCGCATCGCAGATATCCGACCTGCGGCTGAAGCGCTGAGCAGGGCGTGGCGAGGCGCCTCCCGGGCGCCCGCCGCCTCTACGGAAGGTGAAACCGAAAATTCGATACAATTCGAATCTTCCCGCTAACCGGACCAAAACGCATGGCGTGCTAGATCGATCTCCTTAGCAGGGCGTGATGCCGCCTGGCCGATGCGGATCGGCGGCGACGGACGCTTCTCCTCGGACAGGAATCGATCATGAAGCTTTCGCGATGGGCGTGTGGCGTCGTCGGGCATTTTCTGCGCGACCGGCGGGGCAATTATGGCGTGATGATGGGACTCTTGCTCTTTCCCATCATCGGCGCAACTGCGTTGGCGGTCGACTATTCCAACATTTCCCGGCAGCGCACCGCCATGCAGTCCAGCCTGGACGCCGCGGCCCTTGCCGCATCCAAGGAATACGCCGCCGGCGCGTTCACCTCCTCGACCGAAAGCGAGGAACTCGCCAAGCTGAGCGCCTACGCCAAGGACTTCTTTCTGGCCAACATGCCCGCGCGTTTCAACGCCGACAGCGTCGATTTGCAGGCGAGCTTCCAATCCGAGACCAAGAAGGACATCAACGGCATCGCCTTCGAGGAGAAGTCGATCTCGCTGTCCGCCAAGCTCGACTACGACACCTACCTTGCCCAGGCGATCGGCCAGGACACCATTCCGATCAAGGTGGCGAGCGAAGTCGCGATGGGCAACCTGACTGTCGAGATCGCCCTGGTGATCGACAATTCCGGCTCGATGTCCTCCAACAGCAAGCTGGTGAACGCCAAGTCGACATCCAAGAGCCTCGTCGACACGATCTTCGCCGCCGGCGCGGTTTCCAACAAGGCGAACCCCGTCAAGTTCTCGCTGGTTCCCTTCGCAGCTTCGGTCAATATCGGAGCGTCCAACGCCTCCAAGGACTGGATGGACATCAATGGCTGGGCCCCGGTTCACAACGAGAATCTGGACTGGTCGACATACGATATTCCCTCGGGCGCGACCCTCGACATTCAGAACAAGGGCACGCACAAGATCGTGCGCGAAAAGCTGAAGAACTCTTCCACCTGGAAATGGAAGACACGCTGGGACATCTTCTCGATGCTGAATGTTCCCTGGGAGGGTTGCGTCGAGATGCGCCCCTGGCCGCACAACACCCAGGACACCGTCCAGCAACTCTCCGGCCTCACCTATGACCAGGCCGCGAGCAAGTCCTCCGGCGACGGGCTGGACGCACTGTTCGAGCCGATGTTCGCGCCCAGCGAACCAATGTCGACCTATACCTACAAGAGCGGCAGCAGGATCAAGACCCGGAGCGACTACTACAACTACAGCAACGACTACACCCAGGATTTCCGCAAGTCGGACAATGTGCTGTTCGTCGCGGCGAGCAACGAGATCCAGAACCACCAGAACGTCCGGCAGGACTGGATATGGCGCTACCAGAACTCCTATGTCAGCAGCGGCATCTCGGGCGACAGCCTCGGCCCCAATGTCAGCTGCACGACCAAGCCGCTGACGGAATTGACCACCAACAAGTCGACGATCAAGACCGCCATCGACCAGATGCAGGCGAACGGCAACACCAATGTCCAGGCGGGCATCGCATGGGGCTGGCGCACCTTGAGCCCGCAGGAACCGTTTACCGGCGGACGGTCCTATGACGACGTCGACAACCGCAAATACCTGATCGTGCTCACGGACGGCAACAACACCTATACGGGCTCGTCCACGCCCAATGAGAGCACCTACGCCGCATGGGCATACGCCAAGACCAACCGGATCGAATCGGGACTTGCCTACGCCGACAGGCCCGCCTTGTACAAGTCGACGACGCCGAACTACTACGAGGACAAGATGAATGTGCACACGCTGCAAACCTGCGAGAACGCGAAGAAGGCGGGCGTCACCATCTTCTCGATCGCATTCGACGTTTCCAACGGCTCGTCGGTCAAGAAATTGCTCGACGCATGCGCCGGCTCGGGCCTGACCAGCGGCGGCCAGAAGATCGTGTCGTCCGGCAGTTTCTATTTCGACGTCAATTCGAACGGCCTCGACGACGCGATGGCCTCCATCGCCTCGCAGATCTCCGACATGCGCCTGAAACGCTGAGGCCCGGGGGCGGCAACCGCTTCGGCCGGCCCTTACGCCCTTGGAACGGTGCGCCCGCGCGTGCCGGAAGCTCGGGTCGCGAGCGCGACGGCGCCCATGACGATTGCCATGCCGACAAGCTGGATCGGCTGCAGGCTCTCGCCGAACAGGAACCACGCGACCACCGCGGTCGCGCCTGGCACCAGATAGAAGAGGCTGGCGGTGCCCGCCGCGCTCTGGGCGCGGATCAGCAGCATCAGCAGGCCGACCGCGCCGATCGACAGCACCAGGACGAGCCATGCCAGCGCGAAGACGAATTCGCCCGTCCATTCGATATGCCGGGTTTCGGTGAGAAAGGACAGCAGCGCGAGGGGGATCAGCGCGCCGACATATTGCGCACTGGTCGAGACCCGAACGTCCAGCCCGGCGGCGAAGCGCTTCTGGTAGACCGTGCCGACGCTGATCGCGATCACCGAGGCGATCACCGCCCCTAGGGTGACCGGGGTAATCCCCTCGATCTGCGCGCCGCCGAAAAGGCGCGGCGCGATCACCAGCCCCACCCCGGCCAGCCCCGCCAGGAACCCTGTGAACTGCACAGCGCTCAAGCGCTCGTCCAGCATCCAGCGCGCCACGAAGGCGGTCGCCAGCGGTTGCAGCGCCACCACCAGCGCCGAAATGCCGGCGGGCATGCCGCGATCGATGGCGAAGAAGACCCCGCCCAGATAGACGCCATGCACCAGCACGCCGGTGACCATCGAATGAAACAGCGCCGCCCGGCCGGGCCATTGGCGAACGGTCAGGAAGGCGATCGGCAGCAGGATGGCGAGGGTTATCGCCAGGCGTAGCGAGAGGAAGGTGAACGGTTCGGCATGCGGCAGGCCGAGCTTGGCCCCGATGAAGCCCGTCGACCACAGCAGGACGAAAATCACCGGTGCGGCGCGCGCCAGCAGGCCGGTGGATGGGGCGGGGGACATTTGCAATTCCTCGATAGCGTTGCGCGCAAGACCGGCGCGCGGCCTCAGCCGGTCCGCAATGCCGCGATGTCGTCGGCGGTCAGGCCGAGAAGCGCCGCGGTGCGCTGGATAAGCTTCGCCTCGTCGCTATGCAACTCGTCATCGGATTTCGCGATGGAAAGCATGTGCAGAAGCAGGGCCCGCTTTCGATCGAGATCGAGATCGGCGAACATCGCCGCCGCCTGCGCCGCCGAGGTCTCGTAGCCGAAATCCTTCAGATAGCGGATGACCTGCGGCACATCCTCCTCGGGAA
This sequence comes from Alphaproteobacteria bacterium, assembly GCA_030428345.1. GTDB lineage: Bacteria > Pseudomonadota > Alphaproteobacteria > Rhizobiales > Rhizobiaceae > BOKV01. Next base: position 5,617 of record JAUIBM010000143.1, read on the forward strand.
TGTCGAAGGCGGTCTGGCAGATGCGCTTGAAATTGTGCAGCTCCTCCGGCCGCAATTCGCCATCGGCCAGCATCATGCGGACCAGCAGGATGAGTTCGCTGGTCAGCTGGATGTCGTCCGCAACCTTGCGCACCGACCGGTTGCCCTCGATGAACTCGCGGATCGAACGAATGAAACTGTTTGTCGGCATCTGCCCGCCCTGACCCGAATTGCCCGTGCTCCAGCATGCCCAAAGCGCGAGGGAAACTCAATGCGCTATCGCTGCCCTCGACATCGCCGCCCGGCGCCCCCCGACGCCTTCATACAACTGACATGCGGGATGAATAACAGGCTCCAATTCATTGAAACGAATCGAAAGGCGCGACCATGGCCGTCAAAGCCGCAGAAAAGCGCCCGTCGGCCAATCGCCTGGCCCGGGCCGTGCACCGCAACAAGCGGCTGAGCAATGACGGCGCGCTCGAACGCTTGTTCACCTGGCTGTTCAAGGGCCTCGTCTATCCGCAGATCTGGGAAGATCCGGTCATCGACATCGAGGCGCTGGCGATCCGGCCCGGCGACCGCATCGTCGCCATCGCCTCGGGCGGCTGCAACGTCATGTCCTACCTCACCGCCGACCCGACGTCGATCATCGCCGTGGACCTCAACCGGGCCCATGTCGCGCTGAACCGGCTGAAAATCGCCGCCGCGCTGCGTCTGCCCGACTACGACGCCTTCTACCGTTTTTTCGGAAAGGCGGACGAGAAGGCCAATCTCGCCGCCTATGAGCGCTTCATCCGCGACGGGCTCGACGAGACCAGCCGCGCCTATTGGGACCGCCGCGGCATCAACGGCAAGCGCCGGATCACGCTGTTCTCGCGCGATCTCTATCATCACGGCCTGCTGGGCTGGTTCATCGGGCTCGCCCATCGCATCGCCAAGCTGCACGGCATCGACCCGGCAGACATGCTCAAGGCGCGTACGATGGAGGAGCAGCGCAGCTTCTTCGACGCCGCCCTCGCCCCGCTGTTCGACCGGCGCATGATCCGCTGGGCCACCTCGCGCAAGGCCTCGCTCTTCGGCCTCGGCATTCCTCCCGCGCAGTATGAGGCGCTGGCATCGGCCGGCGGCGGCGACATGGCGCTGGTGCTGCGCCAGCGCCTGGAGCGCCTCGCCTGCGACTTCCCGCTCGCCGACAACTACTTCGCCTGGCAGGCCTTCGGGCGCTCCTATCGCAAGGACGCACCGTCCGGGGAGAGCGGCCCGCTGCCGCCCTATCTGCAGGAGCGCCATTTCGAGGCGGTGCGCGAGCGCGCCGGCCGCATCAGCGCCGTCAACCGTTCGGTGACCGAGGTGCTGGCCGGCGAGCCCGACGCCAGCCAGGATTGCTTCGTCCTTCTGGACGCCCAGGACTGGATGACCGATGCCCAGCTCAACGAGCTGTGGGCCGAAATCACTCGCACAGCGCGCCCCGGTGC
>JAUIBM010000144.1 GCA_030428345.1 Alphaproteobacteria bacterium
AACTGCATCCGATCCAGCGCGCATTTGTCGAGCACGACGCCCTCCAATGCGGTTTCTGCACGCCGGGCTTTCTGCTCGCGGCAAAGGCGCTGCTCGACAACGTCAAACACCCCACCAGATCGCAAATCGTTCGGGCACTGGACGGCAATATCTGCCGCTGCACCGGCTACAAGAAAATCATTGAGGCGATCGAAGATGTTGCAAGCTCCTGAGATATCGCTCGACGGCCGTGAACCGGTGTCCATGGCCTTTGAAAAGGCTGCAACGGCAGCTGAATTGGGCGTGCGGACGATCTGGCTCGCCACCCATCTCTTCGCGCGGGACCCGATCAGCACGGCGGCCCTGTTGCTGGAACGTCATTCCGGCTTGTCGGTGGTGCTGACTGCTGTGAGCCCTCTATCCATAAACCCCGTTCAGATCGCCATGATCGCCGCCACTCTGGATGAGGCCTTCCCCGGCCGTGTGTCTCTGTGCCTTGGCGTCGGCGCTCCTGACGATCTGCAAGGCGCCGGAATTGACGCCACGCGCCCATTGACGGCAATGAGCGAAGCGCTGGCGATCTGCCGCCCCCTGCTGGATGGCAAACGCGAGGCGTTCGAAGGCCGTCGCTTTTCCGTCGCGGCGCGAGCGCTCGACCATGGCGCCCGCCGCGTTCCGTTGATCCTGGCCGCATCCGGTCCAAAGATGTTGGTGCTCGCCGCCAGGATGGCGGACGGCGTTCTGCTGTCGGCGGGGTCTTCACCGGCCTTTGTCGGGCAGAGCCTGCAAACCCTCAGGGCGGAAGGGGCGCCGCCTTCCGGGTTCAGCAATTGCGGGTTCGTATACTCCGCGGTGAGCGAGGACGGACAGGCAGCATATGACCGCTTGCGCCCGAAGCTCGCAATGTCGTTGCGGGGGCGGCACCATTCCGAAAACCTGGCTCTGGCCGGCAGCGTTCTCGACCAGGAGGCATTGCGCCAGGCGGTAGCGGAAGGTCGCATGGAAGATGCGGCCGCCCTGATGTCCGACGACACCATCCGGAGACATTCTGTCGTTGGCGACCCGAAGGGTTTTGTCGAGGGCCTTCAGGCTTTTGAGCAGGCCGGGCTGGACCGCGTCATTTTGGCCGGTCTCGCTTCGCCCAAAGAGATAAGGACGGCCGTGTCGGCCGTGATAGCGAGGAGCGAATGACGATGAAGTTCAGCATCTGCCTGTCGACGGGATTCGAGGGCGTCATGTACCCCATCCCCTTCACCAAACCCGAGGAGTTCATCGAACAGGCCAAGCTCTGCGAGCGGTTGGGATACGATTCCGTGTGGGGCAATGACCATGTCACCACACAGCATTACGTCCGCGAAACCTTTCCTGGCCAGACACCCAATTTCTATGAACCGCTCATCGTGCTTGGAATGTGCGCCCAGGCGACCACGCGGCTGCGCGTCGGAACGGCTCTGCTGGTCATGCCCATGCGCGAACCCGTCTACCTTGCCAAGCAGGTGATCACCCTCGACCAGATGACCAATGGCCGATTCATGATGGCGGTGGGGCTGGGCGCCTATCGCGAGGAATTCGCGGCTTGGGGGCCACGTTTGGCCAAGGCCCGGCGCGGCGACATGCTGGATGAAGGGATCGAGGCCTTCCGCACCCTGGTCACCGAACCGGTGGCGAGCCACAAAGGTCAGTTCTACGAGTTTGAGGGCGTGGAGATGCACCCCAAGCCAGTACAGACTCCCTTCCCACTCTATATTGGCGGGCATAACATTCCTGCCCTGGAGCGCGCTGCGCGATATGGCGAGGGCTGGCTCCCAGGCTGGCGCCCTTTCCACGAAATGGAAGAGCGCATTTCGCAGCTCAAGGATCTGTGCGAGAAAAATGGCCGGGGTCGGGACGCCGTCGAGGTCGCACCGCAGTTTTCGATGTTGCTCGCGAAGACAGACGAAGAAGCGGAAGCGCGATACATGAAGAGCGGACTTGTCGCGCACCGCGAGTCGCTCGCCTATACCGGGCGCGACCTAAGCCATCAGGTTACCGCCCACCTGGTCGGGTCGCCAGACACTGTGCTTGAGAAGATCGCCACTTTGAAGAAGATGGGGGTCGACCATTGCAGCGCGCTGATGATTCCGGTGGATACGAACTCGGAAATGAACGAACAGATCGAGTGGTTCGCCAGCGACGTCATGGCCAGGTGTGCGGATTGATGACGTCGCGGTGAGGCAGACGGCCGCATGAATGCAGGCGTGCACCGCTGCACGCCTGCAATTTGCTTCACGCGTCGTGTGCGATGCCGGTGACCACTATGCCTGCACCTTCCCTAACGCCATAGCGCTTGTTGATGCCGATCAGAACGGAGGTCATCGCTTCGCCTGCAACGGAATTGGCCAGAGGTCCGGCGTGAATTCCACGCAACCCGATCATGTTCGCCAACCCGACAACCTTTTCGCGAGCTTCGACATCGTCGGAAAATAGCAATACGTCGCCTTCGATCTTCTCGCCCTTGCTGAGCTTTTGAGCCGAAACGCTGTGGAAGCCAGTGACCAGGCGAACTCCGGACCCGAGTGCGGCCAGAGCGCGATTTGCTGCGCTTCCTTCTGCCGGAAGCTGGACCCTGGCGACCTTCGGCGGAACCAGTGGAACTGTCGTGTCGAGGACAATGCGCCCCTCGACCTTGCCGGCAATCTGCCTAAGGATTTCAAACTGACTGGCGAAGGGAACTGTCACGGCAACCAGATCGCCTTCCGCGGCGCACGACAAGTTGTCGGCGCCACTAACCGTGGCGCCCGTCGCATCGGCGATCTGCCTGGCCGCCGCCGAAGCCCGTTCAGGGTCGCGCGAGCCCAGATACACTCTAAGCCCAGCTCTGGCGCACGCCATGGCGAGTCCGCCCCCCAGCGCTCCTGTCCCTCCGACGATTGCGATGGTCTTGATTGTGTCCATTTTCCGATCCTGACCTGTTCGATGGTTCGATTGGGTTCCGCCCGACCGCTCGGTGCGCGCGGCTTGTGTCGATACTGCCATAGGACGGCGCTGGCGCGGCCATCCGATTTCCCTTTAACGCCGTCGGCGACCTCCTCCCGCTGCGTCCGCAACCGCGTCTTGCCGCATTTTTCCAACTTTTTTTGCCGGATGCACACTAACCGGTTGTCCGATATTCGAAATGCTGTATGCTGAATACAGCAAGGACGCAAGGTCACTTTTTTTAAGCGGGGGAGAGATGCTGGGAAAGCAATATGCGCTTGCAAAGCGGGAGCCGATTTCGCGTCACGTCTATCGAAACCTCCGCGAGGCGATCATTTCCGGCGATCTGCCTGCCGACTCGCGGATCGTTGAAGGCGTGCTGGCGGAGCAGATGGGAGTGAGCCGCACGCCGCTGCGCGAAGCCCTTTCGAAGCTCGAGCTCGATGGGCTGGTCACGCTCAGTCCCGGTGTTGGCTATTCGGTCGCCAAGACCCGGCAGCAGTTGGAGGAGATCTTCCATCTGCGGCGCGCGATCGAGGGCTATTGCTGCCGGCTCGTGGCCGAAAACGCGTCGGACAAACTCATCGAGAGTCTTGAGAATAATTACGAGACCCACCTGGCGCTTGGTCTCGACCAGGTCGAGGAGCGAGCGCAGATGAATGTGCAATTCCACGATCTGATCGTTGAAGCCTGCCCTTCAGCCAAGGTGCGCGAGCGGGCTGCGGAACTGAGGGAATTCGTTTTCGGTCCCTCCGAGATGGAAATTCATGCCGACCGCGCGGTGATGCAGAGCTTTCTCGACGAGCATCGACAGTTGATCGATGCGGTGCGCGAACGCGACGGTGAGGCGGCCTCTTCCGTCATCATTCGTCACATCGGTCGAGCGCTCGACCTTGTAATGGCCGCTCGCGAAGAGAAGCTTTGAGTGCAGGGCTGGTCCCTGAGGAGATTGCATGCAAATCGGACTTGCCGTTCTTCCAAAACTGCCTCTGGGTGAACTGGTCGATCTCGCCAGATTTGCCGAGGATACAGGCTTTTCGTCGCTGTGGATTCCGGATGAGCGGTTCTATCGCGATCCGTGGGTCTGCCTCTCGGCGATAGCAGGCGCAACGTCGAAAGTGAGGATCGGAACCGGCGTTACGGATCCGTTCATCCGACATCCCTTGTTGACCGCGTCGGCGATTGCCTCCGTCAACGAGTTGTCCCATGGGCGTGCGATCCTTGGATATGGCGCTGGAATTTCCGGCTTCGCGCAGCTCGGTATCGAGCGTCGCGCGCCGGCAACGGCGCTCAAGGAGGCGTTGATCGCCAGCCGCGACTTCTGGGATGGCAAGGTGGTCGATGGAAAGCTGGGCGACTATCAGGCGCTCCAGGCCAGGATCAATTTCGAGGCCGGCCGCACGCCGGTCTATCTTGCCGGGCGCGGGCCGAAGATCCTTGAATTTGCGGGCGAACTGGCTGACGGACTGCTGATCGGTCACTTCACTTCGCCCGAAGGGATCGACTGGTGTCGGGTGCATATCGAGCGGGGCAAGGCGAGGCGCGATGCTTCACTCGGCGAGCCCGAAGAGGCGCTTTGGGCATATACCGCGCTGCATGCAACCGACCGCCGCAAGGCGATGGACGCAGTCAAGCCTGCCATCGGCCGCACGCTGAAATCCACGATCGACATTCTCGAGATTTTCGGCATGGACACGCCAGAAATCCGTGCGGCGCTGGATGGCGTCGCCTATGGGCGCGGTGAGACCTTCGATCGACAGATGTGCGAGACCGTTCCCGACGAATTGACCGGGCATCTGTCAATCTCCGGCAATCCGGAGGATTGCCTGCAGACGCTGCGCAAGATCGAGGATCGAGGTGTGAACCATGTCGTGATCCTGCCCTATCCGCCTGCGGATTCCAGCATCGTGCAGATGGTTCACGACTTCGCCGAACACGTTCTTCCCAAGCTTTGAACTGAAACGACCCATGAGCTTTCGCCAGACACTGGAGATCATTGACTTGCTCGACCGCGCTGATGCCAGCGCGGCGGCGGTTGCCGACCTCTTGCGATCCCGGGGGCTTGATGAGATCGAGTTGATTCCTATCGAGGGCGCGCATGCAAGGACGGATGTCCTTCGCATTCGCGTTCCCGGCGAAGACCGCCAGCAGCCGGTTCTGGGCATCGTCGGAATGCTGGGCGGGGTGGGGGCGCGCCCCTCCGCGATCGGCATGGTTTCCGATGCTGATGGGGCGGTCGTGATATTGTCGGCGGCGCTCAAGCTCGCCGACATGGCGGCCGCCGGAGACAGGCTTCCCGGCGACGTACTGCTGACCACCCACATCTGCCCGAATTCGCCAACCAGGCCACACCATCCGGTGCCCTTCATGTCGATACCGGTGGAGCGGACGCCGCTCCTGGAAAGCATGGTGATGCCTCAAATGGACGCGATCCTGTCGGTCGATACGTCGCGGGGCAATCGCTATGTGATGCATAACGGCATCGCCATTACCCCCACCGTACGCCAGGGCTATGTGCTTCGGGTGAGCGAGGCGTTGCTCGACATCCTTGAATACACCACGGGCGAGCCGTCCCGCGTCATGCCGATCACGACGCAGGACATCACGCCCTATGAGAACGGGCTGTTTCACCTCAATTCCATGATGCTGCCAGCGACCCGTTCGAGCGCTGCGGTGGTTGGATTGGCGGTTACATCGGCCGCGATCGTTCCCGGCTGCGCTACAGGCGCATTCCAGATGGGAAGCGCGGAGGCGGCAGTTCGTTTCTGTCTGGAGACAGCCAAGCGCTTTGGCTCGGGAGAACCCTTGTTTCACGACGAGGACGAATTTCGAACGCTCACACGCCTTTACGGCTCGATGGAGCATCTGATGAGCGTCCCCGAGCACAGGAGGTCCGAATGAATTCGAGTGCAACCCAGGTCAGAGTAGTAGAATCCGCAAATGTCGGGTGCGCCGACAGCGGCGCGGTGGCGGCGTATATGGCGTTCTACGGCGACGATCCGGCATGGACTGCGAACATGTCCGAGCGCCTTGATGCGCTGGAGAGTGGCGTGCTGACGCCAAAGCAGCGCGCGCTCGTCTTTACCGTCGGCCTGCTGATTGTGGGCGATGAGGAGGCGGCGCGCGAATATGCCGGAAAGGCGCGCGCTGCGGGCGCGACAGACGCTGATCTGAGATTCATTGCGCGCATTCTGGAGCACTATCGCGGATTGCGGCTGATGCAGGATGCGCAGCGGATCGTCACCTTCTGGTGCGAGGGACATTTTCCCAAGCTGCGCGAGTCCCAAGGCGCGACGATCGACGAGATGTTGTCGGAAATCGAGAAAAGCCGCGGCTATGTCGCCAACGGGTTTCGGGTCTATTCCGCGGACGGGAACTGGCTCCGCCTCTATATCGGTCGGGCCGAGGCCAACAAGGCCTACGGCCACACGTTGACGCCCGCCGAGGTGCAACTCATCTCGTTCGTGATCACCATGCGCAACCACATGTATTCAGCCAATTTCAACGACGGCTGCATCCTGGTTCACGAGCGTCTCGCGCGAAAAGGCGGCATGGACAGCAACCATATCATCGAGGCGCTGCAGATACTCGAGGTTTGCGACTCATTGATGACTCGCAGACAGGCGTCCGTGCTCTTCCAGGGCTGACACGCACAAATCCCGCACAAGAAGGATCGAGAACAGACGAAAGGCAACTTCGCGCTCAAACGCTGTATTCAATATACGGCGGCAACCAACCAGTGGAAATGAACTTAGACGAACAGGGGAACATTGTCATGAGGAAGCTACTCGTAACCGCCGTATCGGCTCTTGCATTCGCCGCAACCCTCGGCGCCGGATCGGCGCTCGCCGATGTCAACGTCATGACCTGGGGTGGTGCCTGGACCAACGCCTTCAAGAAGCTTGGCGAAGACTACGAGGCCAAGACAGGCGTCAAGGTCAACATCTACACCATGCAGGGCGGTTCCAATGGCGGTTTCGCCGCCGTGAAGGCGCGCAAGGACGATCCGGAGATTGATGTCTGGACGATCAACCTGATCGCCTACACCAAGGCGGTCGACGAAGGGCTCCTGGAGGAGCTTCCGAAGTCGGAAATTCCAAACCTCGCCGACGTTTCC
>JAUIBM010000145.1 GCA_030428345.1 Alphaproteobacteria bacterium
GCGACGCTTTCCGAATTCGACCGCCAGCGGCAGACCGACGTAACCGAGGCCAATGACAGCGATCTTTTTGTCGATTTCGCTCATTCAATTACTTACCGTAATAGTCGCGGAACCACTCGACGAACCGTTCGATACCGTCTCTGAAATCCGTCTGCGGGCGATACCCTGTCAGCCTTTGCAGCAGCGTGGCATCTGCCCAGGTGGCGGGCACGTCGCCCATCTGCATCGGCATGTAGTTGCGAATCGCCTTCTGCCCGAGGCTTTCCTCGATCGCATCGATGAAGTCGAGCAAACGCACCTTGTTGGAATTGCCGATGTTCACGACGCGGAAGGGAGCCACCGTCGACAGGCTGTCGCCCTCAGGCACCAAGCCATGCTCGGGACGCTCGGGCACCGCATCGATCAGCAGCCGAATGCCGCGCACTAGGTCGTCGACATAGGTGAAGTCGCGATACATGTCGCCGTGATTGTAAATATCGATAGGGCGGCCATCGAGGATCGCATCGACGAACTTGTAAAGCGCCAGATCAGGCCGCCCCCAGGTGCCGTATACCGTGAAGAAGCGGAACATCGTGGTCGGGAGATTCCACAGATGCGCATAGGCATGCGCCATGCTTTCATTGGCTTTCTTAGTCGCGGCATAGATCGTGAGTTGCGTGTCGGCCTTCTCTGTCTCGGTGAACGGCATTTCAGTGTTCGCGCCATAAACGGACGAGGTCGAGGCCATGAGAAGATGCTGCACGCCCAGCCGCCGTGCGGCCTCCATCACATTGAAGGCGCCGATCACATTGGCATCAAGATAGGCGCGCGGATTTTCAAGAGAGTAGCGCACGCCCGCCTGCGCCGCGAGATGCACGATCACGTCTGGCTGGAAGTCGTCCGCCATCGAATCGAAGCGAGCCTGATCCTCGAGCATCCCCTCCATGGTGGAAAAGCCTGACGATTGCAGCAGCATCGCGTGGCGGCGCTGCTTAAGGGTGACATCGTAATAGTCTGTCATCCCGTCATAGCCTTGCACCCGGAAACCCTCGGAAAGCAGCATCTTGGCAAGATGAAAGCCGATAAAACCAGCGGTACCGGTGATTAGAACACGTTTCAACGGAAACTCTCTTCGTGTTGCGATATTTGCATGGACGAGATGCCGCACCGTGGGATGGTCGAACTCACCTTCGCATCGATCAGTCGCAACCGAAGGCTACCAAGGATTTCGAAGGCATCATCGCCTCGGCCGAACCCTTCCTTTACGCCGCAGTCGTCATGCCACTCACCAGACGACTGGCAAGGGCAGAATGGGTCTCGTGTCGGACCCACAGCCCCCAAAGCCGCCCAAAATCCAACGATACGACAAACTCACCACTCATCAGCATACAAACTCTTCAGGAAGCAGAAACACTAGCACCCAAACTAATACAGGCTTCCAAGCCCGCTTTTAATTCTTGGCAATACAAACATTACTGTCAAAGTTTCTTGCCAAGCTGCAGATCAAGCTCAGCCTCATCGGCGAGCTCATTGCGCAAGGATTCGATTTCAGCCTTCAGCGCCTCATATTCCTCGGTCTTGCGCAAAAGAAAGCGCCTTGTGATGGCAGCCTTTTCCGCAATACCCTTCGGCGTCAGAACGTAAGCGTAGCGACGCTTATCCGGGGCCGCAGAGAAGTTTCCAAGCTTTACCAGCCCCTTCTCCACAAGCGCGTTCAGGACATAGTGCATCCCGCCGACACTCATGCCCACCGCCTCACCGAGCTCGCGCTGGGACATTTCCGGGTTATCCTGCAGAAGGCGAAGAAGGCGAAACCGCACATCCTCCTGCAATTTGCTGCGCCGCCCGGCCATCAAGCGCAAGCCTTTACGCAAGCTACCGCACAAGGACTGCCTTGAAGGCGCCTCGGGCTAAAGCTTGGAATAGGGTGGCCGTCGATCTTCTGCACTGTTCAATTTCGAGCGATACCATAGTGCGAAGCGAGCGAAAAGTGGATTTTTCCTCGAAGCACACCTGCATTCCTCACCAGCCCGTTTCGACCTCCCCTGAAGCAGGTTGCCTTCCGCTTTAGGGCCTCGATGCCCGTCGCCTCGAAGCCCGGCGGCGCAATCGCTCTATCCCTCCGTCCGCCCGTTTTGCTCGATGGCCTCTTCCATGCTCACGGTGTCGAGAACCAGATTGAAATGCTCGAATATCTCGGTTGCGTGTCGCTCGATATAGGAGCGCACGGCATCGTTTCCGAGAATTCTCTTCAAATATCCCTTGGCGCCCACCAGATTGAGGAGCTCTGAGCCGTAGCTCTGCTCGGCATGCTTGTACTTCTCCTGTACCTGGCTCATTTCGCGCTCCAGCCTGACGATTTTCTCAAGTGGATCTCCCTGGGGCTCCTCGCGCTTGACTGGAACCTGGTCGCAACGTTGCTCGGGCGGCGTTGCCTTCAAGAGCGCATCTGCATGCGCCGCATTGATCGTGTTCGCCGCAATCATCAACTCTACGGCTTCGACCTGCCGGGCCGCCTTCATCTTCCGCAAATGGCGTGTCACGTCAGGAGCAAACTGATGGTCCTGCAACAGATCTACCGCCTTGGGACAAATCCCATGCAGCAAGCTGATCCGGCTGTTGATCGTCGAAAGATTGACGTTGAAGGCGCGGGCCAAGCGTTCCTTGCTGACGCCTTTGTCGATCGCCCGGCGCATCATATAGTGCTCTTGCACCGTCGAGAGCCGGTTGATGCGATGGTTGTAGGTATATGTCTCGAAATCCCGGGCGAGAAGACATGGAGCGGTTCGCTCGCCCAGTTCCTTCAGCGCCAGAACGCGCAGATTTCCGTCAAGCACCAGAAACCCCGGCTGGTCGGGGTCCGGCCTGATGACCGAGAGCGGCTCGATCAACCCGATTTCGCGGATGGATGAGACGATCTGCCTGAACTTGCGCGTGGTCATCACGCCGTCAGGTACCCGCTTGGAGGGCATCAGGTCCCCAAGCGGGATTTGAAGCGTCTCCAGATCGAAGCCAAGAGTCAAATTGAGCGGCGCCTTGGGATAGTCCGCTTCGGCGTCATCGGCCTGCAAGGGTGGGTAGGCTCCCGGATAAAGCGGCTTCACCGCACCAAATTCGTTCATGGCCATCTCCTTTTTCTCACACGGTTTCAACGCGGTCCGCAATGTATTTCGGCATCGTATCGAGACCTTCGGCTCGCAGCAGCGTTACGAAATTTTCATCGGCGAAGAGCTGTTTCAGCCCCTGCACCACCAGCAAGAGTTGCTGCTGGGCGTGATCGGCTTTCAGCATCAGCTTGTGCTGGCGGGCCACCTCGCGTTGATAGGTCTTGACCAGCGAGTGGGCCGAGTGCGGCAATTTCGGCCGATCACCGCGCGATTTCGGACCTTTTTCCCGGCGCTTTTCGATCAGCCGCTTGGCGTCTGTAATCTGGCGCCCCTTGAGCTGACCGGTCTTGTAGGCCTCCTCCAGCATGTCGCCCAGGCTCGCGTCGTCGTGCTTGGCGCGCGCGATCTCAAGCGCCGTGGTCAATGGAATCGTGCCGTTTTGCACGGCCTCGATCAGTCGCTCTTCGCCCTTCTCCAGAAGAAACACGATATCTCGGGTGTATTTCTGGGAGAGCCCGGTGCGATGGACAATATCATCGATGGAATAATCGCGTGCGAGCAGTAATTCGATGTCGGCCAATATCTCGAGCGGGCGGTGCCCGCGCCGGGCGATGTTTTCGGCGAGCGACATGATGAAGGCGTCTTCATCGCTCACATTGACAATCAAGGCAGGAATATGGGTCTCGCCGAGAAGACGGAAAGCATTCAGGCGCCCCTCTCCGCAAACCAGGAGATAGGCGGGCGCGCCGTCGGCGCCTTCGCGTTCCGTGACGCTGATCGGCTTCTTGAGACCAATCAGGCGAATATTTTCGACGATTTCCTCGAAGATCTTCACGTTTCGGTCCCGAGAATTAAGGACATCGATCCGGTCGATCGGTATGAGCACAACGCTTTCGGGTGTGTCGTTCATCATCGGGCAGGCTCCGGGGTTCCTGTGAAAGATTCATGGTTTGTACTCACGTGGCATTTCCAGATCTGCCGGGCATCCAATCGCGATGGATGGCGACGCGTTCAGCCATGGCGTAGAAGAAGCCGAGGTCCTCGAACCGGAAAGCTTCGAAAGCCACGCTGCTTCGGTTGCAGAGCTGTATCTCCTGACGGGGCAGATCGATCCACGGAAGCAGGTAATAATCGAGCTCGGTGCGGTTGTTCTGGTCGAGGCGGATGGCGAGCGTCACATCCGCGCTGTAGCGCATCGGATCGAAGCGGATGCGCCAACGCAGACGTCCATCGGGCAATGGCTGGCAGCGGGCCAGGACGAGGCATACTACCATTTCCTCGTTGATGGTAAGAAGGTCACTGCCTGGATCGCGAACAACGCTGCCGCCGGCCGAGGCGATTGCAGATTCTGTGCGCCGGACAATCTCCGGATGCATTGCCCGAAGGCGCCTGTTGAGGGCAACGCGCTCCTGATCGCGGTCGCGAAAATAGCCAATCATTTCATAAGCCCGCCATAGCGAGCCGAACCGATTTCGATAGGTCGCCGACGAGGGCATGTCGGGCGTTTGATCAATCAGCACCCCGGATAATTGCCCCGCCTCCGCGTAAAGCCGCCGCAAATGTTCAAGCAAGTCCTCGTCCGAGAGCCGGGCCGAACGCGCAGTGATAATTTCTTGCGCAGTCATGAAGAATTCGAGCGGCACGATGCCGTCAAAGGCGCCTTGTTTGCGGACCCACATTTCGGGAGGGTTTTCGACGAGCAGCTTCTTCAGCTTGAAGGATTTGCGATTGTAGACGTTGTTCCCGATATATTTTTCGTTGGTGAGCACCGTGCGCACCGTGCCGGAATTCCAGGGCCGACCAAGATCGGTGGATACGCCCTTCTCGTTCAACCGGTCGGCGATTTGGACAAATGTCAGGTCTTCCTCGATCAGCCAGCGGTACATCTTCTCGACCCAGGCGACTTCCTCATCCGGACCAGGGGTGAGGATTACCCGGTCGGTCTGCAACGATTTGTGCTCTCCTCGCTTCAGCTCGGATTTGATGTTGCCGCGCTCATCGACCAGTACCCGGCGCAGTCCGAAGCCGGCAGCGCCGCCTTGACGAAACCCCAGTTCGATCAAACGGCACTGCCCGGCAAAAACCTTGACCGAGAGCTCGCGGCTGTATTCGCCGGCCATGGCGCGTTTGACGCCCTTTACGATAGTCGAAACAGGCGATCCGTCATTCTCGAACTGTTCGGCGCAATAGGTGACCTGAATGCCAGCCCGCCGGCAAACATATTCGTAATAGGCGCTTTCGTCTGCGTCCTGAAACCGGCCCCAGCGGCTGACGTCATAGACGAGAATGATGTTGAAATCGGCCGTCCCCGATTCGACATCCTTGATCAGCTGTTGCAGGGCGGCGCGCCCGCCGATGGACAGGCCGCTCTTGCCATCATCGGCATAGGTTCTGACGATTTCAATATTGCGCCGATCGGCATATTCCTGGATCTTGTCGGACTGATTGCGGGTCGAATATTGCTGATGCTCGGTCGACATGCGCACATATTGCGCTGCTCGCAAACTCGTCGCTTCCTCACCGTCCAACGCTGCCTCCACTGTACCCGTCTGCCTGCAGGAGGTTTGCGTGGAACGGCCGCGTTATCAAGTAAACTTTTCTGATTACACCATACAATCAATGGTTTGCAGCGGCGCCAGCAACGCCGTTCTCGCCGCGGAACTGGCCGGCGCCCGCAAAAGCGCTTGCATTTGTTCGAAATTGAGCGATATCTGCTCGGGGTGCAAAGGACGGGGGGGCGCAAAGGACATGAGATGATATTTCACGACCCGGGAACAAGCTGGTTTCTGGCCCAACACAAACCGAATTGCGGCCATATCGCCCAGCGTAATCTCCAGCGCCAGAACATGAGGACGTTCCTGCCTCTGGAGGAGACTACGAAACGCCAGGGCGGAAAATTCTCCACAGTGCTCAAGCCGCTGTTTCCCGGCTACATCTTCGTCGCCTTCAACATCGCCTTGGGTCGGCATCGTGCCATCAATTCGACCTATGGCGTAACGAGGCTGGTAAGTTTCGGCAAAGAACCAGCACCGGTTCCTCTCGACATTATCAGCCAATTGCTGCTCAGATGTGACGCATCGGGCAAGCTCATGCCTCCGAAGTTCCTGAAGGCCGGCGATCAGGTGCGGATCACCACCGGCCCCTTCGCTGATTTCGTGGCGGAGATCGAGACGATCGGGCCTGACCGGCGCGTATGGGTGCTGATGGATCTGATGGGCGGGCAAATGCGCGTCGCCGTTGGCGCCGGGCAGTTGAGGCCGATATAGCCGGTCGGGTCGGCGCGCCTTGCTGGCCCAGCTTCGTATGCCGGGCGTAATTTCGACGACGCGCCTCCACGCCCAGGTCACGCATCGACGAGCGAACCGCGCAAAGAAGCGTGAGATCCTGGCAATGCGCGAATTGCGGGTTCTGACCAACTCAGCCTACCTAGGTCACGGCTGAAATAGCCTCGCGATAGGCGCGCACTACGATGGCCTGGTCGAACTCGCGCTCCATCTTGGCTCGCCCTGCCCGCCCCATCGCCGCCTTCGCTTCGTGAGGCAAGTCAAGGAACCGCCGGATCGCCGCTGCCAGGCTGTCGGCGCTTCGCACCTCGCACAGGAATCCCGACAAGTCGTGATCGACAACCGCCCGGCAGCCGGGCACATCCGTGGCGATCAGGGGCCTCGCCATAGCGGCCGCCTCGATCAACGTGCGTGGCGCGCCTTCGCGATAAGACGGCAGCACCACGCAGTTCGCCGCGGCGATGTATGGCCTGACATCGCTGGTGGCGCCCAAATGCTCCAAAACGCCTTCCCTTTCCCAGCCCTGGACCGTCGCAGCATCGATTGCCGTGCGATTTTCGGAGCCGATCGCGCCCAGGAGTTGGAAACGCACATGCGCCTGCTGCGCCTTGATCTGCCGCGCCGCCTCCACAAATTCGACAACGCCCTTGTCACGCAACAGGCG
>JAUIBM010000146.1 GCA_030428345.1 Alphaproteobacteria bacterium
CCGGATCGACGCTGCGCCCGCGCTCGGCACAATTCAAGGCATTGCTGGCGCAGGAGATTGCGGAAAATGCCTGGCCGCTTGTCGAATCCGGGGAGCTCAGGCCGGTAAAGGACAGGGCCTTCCCGCTTGCCGATGCTGCGCAGGCCCACGCGCGAATGGAAGCGGGAGAACATGTCGGAAAGATCGTGCTGGAAGTGTGATCTTTCGGCTTTTCGGGCTGACGCAGCGCCGGCAACGCTTGCCCAACGCGCATTTGTGCCCTAAATCTCCCTGCGATCGGCCGCTCCGGAAAGGGGCGGCCCTTGTTATTTGTGCCGGAGAAACACGACATGACACAGCCCGCTCCGCTCATGCCGCATGCAACGGCCTCGTGGTTGGTGGACAACACCGCGCTGAGCTTTGAGCAGATCGCCACGTTCTGCCGCCTGCACCATCTCGAGGTGAAGGCGATCGCCGATGGCGAAGCCGCTCAGGGAATCAAGGGCATGGACCCGATCTCGACCGGCCAGCTCTCGCGCGACGAGCTGGAGCGCGCCCAGAAGGACCCCAATCACCGCCTCAAGCTGCTGCAGACCAAGGTCAAGGTGCCGACCGTCAAGCGCAAGGGACCGCGATACACGCCAGTCTCCAAGCGTCAGGACCGGCCGAATGCCATTCGCTGGCTGACCCGCAACCATCCCGAGCTCAAGGACGCGCAGATCATTCGCCTGGTCGGAACCACCAAGACGACGATCGAGGCGATCCGCGAGGGAACGCACTGGAACACGGCCAATCTGACGCCGATGGACCCGGTCACACTGGGCCTTTGCTCGCAGATCGCGCTCGACATGGAAGTCCAGAAGGCCAACCGCGCGCGCGGCGTCCAGGACGAGGTCGAGCCGGAGAGCGGCGCGGTTCTCATTCCGGCCCACGAGACCCAGAACATCAAGCCGCAGGATGAGGACGACGACGACGATCGTTCGCGCCACGAACAGGTGGATGCGGCGAAGGTGTTCTCGAAGTTCGCCAATCTGAAGGAATAGCGTCCGCTCGCAAGTTCCGGCCCGTACCCGCGCTTCGCGTGAGGCACGGCGGGAGGCGCCGGCAGCTACGGCCTTCCCGCCATGCCGCTGAGGAAGGCCTGCAGCGTACGACCCTTGACCGGAGCGAAATGACGCTCCGGCTCGATCATCTCTTCGATGCGGTCGATGCGGAACATGCGGAAATCGTCGCGCAAGAGACACCATCCGACGAGGGTCCAGACCCGTCCCCAGAAATAGAGCCCCATCGGCTCGACATCGCGAACGGTGCGCGACCCGCCTTCATCGGCATAGTGCAATGTCAGGATGCGCCGTTCGCCGATCGCGGCGTCGATCCGGTCCAGCCGCATCTTTTCCAGATCGCTCATGCGCGTGTCGAACGCGTAGACGCGCACGTCGTCCGCGGTCTTTTTCGCCGTTGGCGGAAGCACCGCCTCGATCTTGCCAAGGGCGTCCGCCGCCGACAGCGCCATCTGCGCGCCGCCCCAGGCCGCGATCAGGCGGGCGCCGGCGACGAGGGCGGAAACCTCCTCGCGGGTGAACATCAGCGGCGGAAGATCGTAGCCTTCGCGCATCAGATAGCCCACGCCCGCCTCACCGTCGATCGGCACGCCGGAGGCCTGCAGATCGGCGATGTCGCGATAGATCGTGCGTTCGGAGACTTCCAGCCGCTCGGCCAGCGTCCTGGCGGTGAGCAGCCGACCGCCCCGCAGATGCTGCACGATCCGGAAAAGGCGGTCGGCGCGGCGCATGCCAGGTCCGCCGGCTAGGCCGTCTCGAACAGGCCGATGGAATTGCCGTCGAGATCGAGGCAATAGGCGAAGCGGCCTGCCGGAATTTCGATCACGGGCGAAACCACCTCTCCGCCAGCCTCCTTCACGCGCTCCACGGCCGCTTCCACCGTGTCGGGCACGGCAAGATGGATGGTGGGGCCGGTGCCCTTCGCCGCCGGCTTGCCGGGATAGATATGGCCGGAAACGCCGTCCCGATCCTGGGCCGGGAACATCGCCATCGGGTTCGGGCCGCCATTTTCCTCGCGCATTTCGGTCTTCAGCACAGCGTTGTAGAAGCGGATGGCGCGAGCCATTTCAGTGACCGGGATTTCCGACCACGCTACGGGGTTCCTGGGTGTCATGTTCATGCTCCGTGTTTGATGTTGCGGAACCACGGTTAGCACCCCCCTCCTGACAGCATTCTGTCAGGAGGCTTCAGCTATCGCTTGATCGGGACGGTGTAGTTCAGCGGCATGCGGCCGCCATCGGCATAGAGGGTCTGGCCCGTCATGTAGCTGGCGTCCTCGGAGGCGAGGAAAGAGGCGATCGAGGCAATCTCGGAAGGGGCGCCGAGGCGTCCGAGCGGCGTGCGCGACATGATGCGATCCATTGCCGGCTTGTCGTGCGCGACGGCCTCCAGGATCTTGGTCATGATCGAGCCCGGCCCGATCGCGTTGACGCGGATGCCATAGGGCGCGAGCGACAGCGCCATCACCTTGGTCAGCTGGTTGATGCCGCCCTTCGACACCGAATAGGGCACCTGGTTCGGAATGGCGAGCACGGCGTTGACCGACGACATGTTGATGATCGTCCCCGCTGCGCCGCCCGCCTTCACCTGCTCGACCATGTGCTGCGCGACCGCCTGGCCGCACAGGAACGAGCCCTTGAGATTGATGGCGACGACGCGGTCAAAATCGTCTTCGGAAATGTCGAGAAAATCGCCGGTCGCCACGATGCCGGCATTGTTGACCAGAATGTCGATGCGGCCGAACTCGTCCAGCGTCGAGGCGACGAGATTGTGCACGTCCAGCTTCTCGGCGACGTTGCAGCTGACGAAGCGGGCGGTGTTGATCTTCTTGAGCGCGGTCTCGGCCGCCGCACCCTCCTCGTCGGCGACATCGCCGATCACCACCTTGGCGCCGTCCCGCGCGAAGCGTTCGGCGATGGCGTAGCCAATTCCCTGCGCGCCGCCGGTAATGATGGCGACCTTGTTCTCGAGCCTGGTGTCGGCCATGCGCCTGTCTCCCATTGAAATTGGAGGTGACTTTGCCGATAGACCCCGGCGCGTCAAGGCTGGCCGATGACAAGAATGGAGACAAGCGTTCAGGAATTGAACCTTCCGCCGCGCAATCTACATGAGATCGCGCGGCGGTGGAAACGCTCTCGCGCCTCAGGCCACTTCGAAGACGAGCGGCTTGGCCTGCATGAACAGGCCGGAGGCAAGCAGCTTCTTCAGGGCGGCCTCGTCTGCCGGCGCGTCGAGGTAGAGCAGCGCGATCGCATTGCCGCCCGGCGCGTCCCGGCCGAGCTGGAAGTTTGCGATGTTGACACCTGTCTCGCCAAACACCGTTCCCAGCGTTCCGATGATGCCGGGCACGTCGTTATTGGTGGTGTAGATCATGTGGCGGCCGATTTCGGCGTCGAGATTGATGCCCTTGATCTGGATGAAGCGCGGCTTGCCGTCCGAGAACACCGTGCCGGCAACCGAGCGGGTCTGGCGCTCGGTCGTCACCACGATCTTGATATAGCTGTCGAAGACGCCGGACTTGCCCTGCGTCGTTTCAGACACCTGGATGCCGCGTTCCTTGGCCATGATCGGGGCCGAGACCATGTTGACGTCCGAGACCTGGCTCTTGATCAGGCCCGCCACCGCCGCGCTGGTCAGCGCCTTGGTGTTCATGGTGGCGACGCCGCCGTCATAGATGATCTCGATCTTCTGGATCGGCGTTTCGGTGACCTGACCGGCGAAAGCGCCCAGATGTTCGGCAAGCTTGACGAAGGGCAGAAGCTTCGGCGCCTCGTCCGCGGAAATCGACGGCATGTTGAGGGCGTTGGTCACCGCGCCGTTGATGAGGTAGTCGCTCATCTGCTCGGCCACCTGCAGCGCCACGTTCTCCTGCGCCTCGGTGGTCGAGGCGCCCAGATGCGGCGTGCACACCACATTGGGCAGGCCGAAGAGCGGGCTCTCCTTGGCGGGCTCGACCTCGAACACGTCGAAGCCGGCGCCAGCCACCTTGCCCGACTTGATCGCCTCGGCCAGGTCGGCCTCGACCACCAGGCCGCCACGCGCGCAATTGATGATGCGCACGCCATCCTTCATCTTGGCGATCGCCGCCGCATCGATGACGTTGCGGGTCTTGTCGGTGAGCGGCACATGCAGGGTGATGAAATCGGCCTTCTCGAACAGCGTGTCGAGCTCGGCCTTT
Organism: Alphaproteobacteria bacterium; assembly: GCA_030428345.1. Taxonomy (GTDB): domain Bacteria; phylum Pseudomonadota; class Alphaproteobacteria; order Rhizobiales; family Rhizobiaceae; genus BOKV01. Next base: position 4,219 of record JAUIBM010000146.1, read on the forward strand.
TCGACGCCCAACTCGTCCGCCCGCTCCTGGCTGAGGAACGGATCGTAGGCGACGACGCGCATGCGCAGGCCGCGCGCCCGCGAGGCGACGATCGAGCCGATATTGCCGCAGCCGATGAGGCCGAGCGTCTTGCCGGTGATCTCGACGCCCATGAAGCGGTTCTTTTCCCACTTGCCGGCCTGGGTCGAGGCGTCGGCGGCGGGCAATTGCCGCGCCACGGCGAACATCAGCGCGATGGCGTGCTCGGCCGTGGTGATCGAATTGCCGAAGGGCGTGTTCATCACGATGATGCCCTTGCGGCTGGCGGCCGGGATGTCGACATTGTCGACGCCGATGCCGGCCCGGCCGATGACCTTGAGATTGGTCGCCGCCTCGATGATCTTCTCGGTCACCTTGGTGGCGGAGCGGATCGCCAGCCCGTCATATTTGTCGATGACGGCGAGCAGCTGTTCCTTATCCTTGCCGAGATCCGGCATGTAGTCGACCTCCACGCCATTGCGGCGGAAGATGTCGACGGCGGTTTCCGACAGCGCGTCGGATACGAGTACGCGTGGCGCCATGATGGGCTCCTGTAACGGATGAAAAAGCGGGAATGGCCCGGCGGCGCGCCGCCGGGCGGGATGGCCTGGCGGCGGTCAGGCGGCCTGCTTGAGGCCGGCCTTCTGGCGGGCGAACGCCCATTCGATCCAGGGCATCAGCGCCTCCAGATCGGATTTTTCCACCGTCGCGCCGGTCCAGATGCGCAGGCCCGCAGGAGCGTCGCGATAGGCGCCGATGTCGAGCGCCACGCCTTCCTTCTCCAGCGCCGAGGCGACGCCCTTGGCGAATGCCGCCTGCCCGGCCGCATCGAGGCCGGCGACTTCCGGATCGGTGAAGGACAGGCAGACGGAGGTGTTGGACCGGGTCTGCGGCGCCTTGGCCAGGAAATCGATCCACGGCGTCTTTTCGACGAAAGCCTCGATGACGCCGAGATTGGCGTCGGCCCGCGCGATCAGTGCCTCGAGCCCGCCAAGGCCCTTGGCCCAGCCCAGCGCGTCGAGATAGTCCTCGACGCACAGCATGGAGGGGGTGTTGATCGTCTCGCCCTTGAAGATGCCTTCCGACAACTTGCCCTTGGAGGTCAGGCGGAAGATCTTCGGCATCGGCCAGGCCGGGACATAGCTTTCCAGCCGCTCGACGGCGCGCGGGCTGAGGATCAGCATGCCGTGCGCGGCTTCCCCGCCCAGCACCTTCTGCCAGGAGAAGGTGACGACATCGAGCTTGTCGAAAGGCAGCGCCTGGGCGAAGGCCGCCGAGGTAGCATCGCAGATGGTGAGGCCCGCGCGGTCAGCAGGAATGAAATCGCCATCGGGCACGCGCACGCCGGAGGTCGTGCCGTTCCAGGTGAAGACGACGTCGCGCGAGAAATCGGCCTGCGACAGATCGGGCAGTTCGCCGTAGCCCGCCTCGAAGGTGCGCGCGTCCTTGAGCTTGAGCTGCTTGAGGATATCGGTCACCCAGCCGGCGCCGAAGCTTTCCCAGGCGAGCACGTCGACGCCGCGTTCGCCGAGCAGCGACCACATCGCCATTTCAACGGCGCCGGTGTCGGAGGCGGGAACGATGCCGATACGATAGTCGGCGGGCACCTGCAGGATCTCGCGGGTCAGATCGATGGCAAGCGCGAGCTTGTCCTTGCCGATCTTGGCGCGGTGCGAGCGGCCGAGCGCGGCGTCGCGCAAGGCATCCAGCGACCAGCCAGGTCGCTTGGAGCAGGGTCCGGATGAGAATTGGGGATTGGCCGGGCGCAATGCCGGTTTGGTAGCGTCAGTCATGTCAGTCTATCCTCACAGATAGTTGCCCCTCGTTGGGGAGGGGTGTCCCGCCGCGGGCTTTATCGGGAGCCCGTGTCGCAGTCAAGCGGGATTGCTGCGCGGCGCAATTCGGCGAAGGCGCCGAATTCGAGGCCGGTCCGGCGCAAGGTGCGACGGGGGCGGGCTCCCGGCTTCACGGGCGGCACGGGATGCGGCCAGACGCCGCAGTGAGGAGAAAAGCGCAAGGCGGCGGGCAATGCCCGCCGCCGCGACTCGGTAACGCGATGGAGGTCAGGTTTACCAGAGTTCGTATCGAAGGCCGGCCCGGACCTGGTGAACGGACAGCCCACTCTTGTCGGACGAGGAGTTGCCGGCGAAATTGAGCGCGTCCCCCGCGCCGATATGGGTGAAGCTGTAGCCGACATCCAGCGACATGCGGTCGGAGAGCCGGATGGCCGCGCCTGCCGAGGCCTGCCACGCGAATGCGACATAGGTCCGCGAATTGTTGAAGGCGGTGGTTTCAACGTCCTCGCCCAACACGCCGGACGGATCGTCGACCTGGTTGAAGCAGGTCTCGTTGTCCTCCGGCAGGCAGTTCCAAGTCCGCTTCTCGTTGTACTGGACCCGCGCCGCGCCGATGCCGCCGCCCACATAGGGCGTGATGCTGCCCATCACAGGCAGGTCGACATAGGCGCTCGCCATCAGCAAATCGGCGCTGTAGCTGGTCTCGACCTTCTCCGTCCCGCCGATCGGCGAAACGGAGGTGGAGCCGACATATTGCGAGAAATTGCCGTTCAGGTCGCCGGTCACCCCGCCGTTGGAATTGAAATAGACCGTATCGTCGAGATCCTGGATCACCGGCGGCGGACCGGGGTCGGTCTCGGCCGAGAAGGTCACGTTGCGCGATCCGTAGAAATTGCGCGAATGGGTGTCGCTGTAATTGGAGTCGCCCATCGCCTCGGCGGTCACTTCCCAGCGGAACCAGGGATTGACCTG
>JAUIBM010000147.1 GCA_030428345.1 Alphaproteobacteria bacterium
CTTTCGGCATTCACCATCATTCGCCGGCACGCCTTCCCGAACGCCATTGCGCCGATCGTCAACGTGGTCATGCTGAATCTCGCCTATCTCGTGGTCGGCGTCGTCGTGGTCGAGGTGATCTTCGTCTATCCCGGCATGGGGCAATACCTGGTCGATCATGTCGCCAAGCGCGACGTGCCGGTCGTCCAGGCCTGCGGCCTGATCTTCGCGGCGGTCTATATCTGCCTGAACATCGTCGCCGACGTGGTGGCGATCATCGCAAATCCGCGCCTGCGGCATCCGAGGTGACCGCAAGATGAGCATTGCAAGAATTCCGCTCAGCGCCTGGATCGGCCTGATCCTGACGACCGCCTTCATTCTTGGCGCGATCCTGGCGCCGGTCCTCGCCCCCTATGGCAATACCGAGATCATCGGCGGCGTCTGGGAGCCGATGTCGGCGAAACACTGGCTCGGCACCGACAATATCGGCCGCGACCTGCTCTCGCGCATGATGTATGGCGGGCGCACCACCCTGCTGATCGCCGGGCTGGCGACGGCATTGTCCTTCTGCATGGGATCGATCCTCGGCTTTTCGGCCGCCGTGATCGGCGGCGCGTTCGACATGATCGTCTCGCGCCTCGTCGATCTGCTGATGGCGATCCCCAGCCTGATCTTCGCGCTGGTCATCCTTTCGGTCTCTCCTTCGACGATCACCACCCTGGTGCTTGTCATGGGCGTGCTCGATTCCACCCGCGTCTACCGCCTGTCGCGCGCCGTCGCCGTAGACATCAATGCGATGGATTTTGTCGAGGCCGCCAAGCTGCGCGGCGAAGGCCGAATCTGGATCATTTTCCGCGAGATATTGCCTAACGCCCTGTCGCCGCTGGTGGCGGAACTGGGCCTGCGCTTCATCTTCGCGGTATTGTTTCTTTCCACCCTTTCGTTCCTGGGCCTCGGCGTGCAGCCGCCGGCCGCCGACTGGGGCGGCATGGTCAAGGAAAACAAGGATGGCATCGTCTTCGGCATCGCGGCCGCGCTGATACCGGCCGCCGCGATCGCGATGATGGCGATTTCCGTCAATCTGGTAGCCGATTGGGTGCTGAACCGCACAACCGACCTCAAGGGAGGGCGCGGTGGCTGAACCGCTTCTGGAATTCAAGAACCTCAAGATCGTCGCGACCGCCTATCCCCCCGGGGAGCCGCCGCGCGAGATCACCATCGTCGACAACGTCTCTGCGACGCTGCAAAAGGGCAAGGTGCTCGGGCTGATCGGGGAATCCGGCGCCGGCAAATCCACCATCGGCCTCGCCTCAATGGCCTATGGGCGCGGCGGCGCGGAAATCGTCGGCGGGGAAATCTTTCTCAACGGCCGCGACATCCTGAAGGCAGGCGTTACCGGCATCCGCAAATTGCGCGGCCGCGAGGTCTGCTATGTGGCGCAATCGGCCGCCGCGGCCTTCAATCCCGCGCACCGGCTGATGGATCAGGTCATCGAGGCAGCGCTCGAACACGGCGCATTCTCGAAAAACGAGGCCAGATCGCGCGCCCGGGCGCTGTTCGCCAGTCTCGGCCTGCCCGACCCGGACCATATCGGCGAGCGCTACCCGCACCAGGTCTCGGGCGGGCAATTGCAGCGCGTGATGACCGCCATGGCGCTCTGCTCGCAGCCCGATCTCATCGTCTTCGACGAGCCGACCACGGCGCTCGACGTCACCACGCAGATCGACGTGCTCGCCGCCATCCGCAAGGCGATCGCGGAGACGGGCGTCGCCGCGCTCTACATCACCCATGACCTGGCCGTTGTGGCGCAGGTCGCTGACGACATCATGGTGCTGCGCCACGGCAAGACCATCGAAAAGGGCTCGACCGAGCAGATCATCCAGCGCCCCCAGCGCGAATATACCCAGGCGCTGGTTTCGGTCCGCTCCATCGACCATGACGAGAAGAAGCCGCAGGGGGAGCCCCTGCTGCGCGTCAGCAATGTTTCGGCCGCCTATGGCGGCGGCACGGCCAAGGTGCTGGACGACGTTTCCGTGGAATTGCATCGCGGCCAGACCCTGGCGGTGGTGGGCGAGTCCGGTTCCGGCAAGTCGACCCTTGCGCGAGTGGTGACGGGGCTCCTGCCGCCAATGGCGGGGAGCATCGAGTTCGAGGGACGCAAGCTCTCGCCCGCCCTCGCCTCGCGAACCCGTGACGACCTGCGGCGCGTCCAGATGATCTACCAGATGGCGGATGTGGCAATGAACCCGCGCCAGACGGTGAGCACCATCATCGGCCGGCCGCTGGAATTCTATTTCGGCCTCAAGGGAGAGGCGAAGAAGGCCCGCGTGCGCGAATTGCTCGACGAGATCGAGATGGGCTCCGGCTTCGCCGACCGCTATCCCGCGGAACTTTCCGGCGGCCAGAAGCAGCGCGTCTGCATCGCGCGTGCGCTCGCCGCCAAGCCGGGGCTGATCCTGTGCGACGAGGTGACGAGCGCGCTCGACCCGCTGGTGGCGGACGGCATCCTCAAATTGCTACTCAACCTGCAGAAGATCGAGGACGTCGCCTATATGTTCATCACCCACGACCTGGCGACGGTCAGGGCGATCTCGGACCGCATCGCCGTCATGTATCGCGGCAAGGTCGTGCGATACGGCTCCAAGACGGATGTGCTGACGCCGCCCTTCGACGACTACACCGACCTGCTGCTGTCCTCCGTGCCGGAGATGGAGATCGGCTGGCTCGACAAGGCCATCGCCGGCCGCAAGATGGCGGCAGCTGGGAACTGACCACCGTGGACAACAAGCTCCTCCTCATCATCCTCGACGGCGTGCCGTGGCGAAATTTCCGGCGGCTTTTCGGCAATCTGGAAGGCTGGGTGGCGCATGGCGATGCACGCGTATGGAAAATACGCGCCAGCCTGCCCTCGATATCCGGACCCTGCTACGCCTCGATCCATACCGGCACGCCGCCGCAGGTGCACGGCATCCTGTCGAACGAGGTGCGCTTCCGGATCCAGCAGCCCGACATCTTCTCCGAGGTGGCGAAGGCAGGCGGCAAGTCGGGCGCGGTAACGCATTCGTACTGGTCGGAATTCTTCAACCGTCATCCCTTCGATTTCGTGCGCGACATCGAATATGACGAGCCGGACGGTCCGATCAACCATGGCCGCTTCCACACGATGACCGGCTACGGCCACGACAACCAGATGACGCCCTGCGACGCCGATCTTTTCGCCACGCTCACCATGCTGGCCATGCGGCACGGCATCGACTATGGCATCCTGCACACCTGCACGCTCGACTCGATGGGCCACCGCTTCGGCCACGACAACGTGACCATGGACCATGCCTGCGCGGTGATGGACGCCATGCTGGCCGCCTTCCTGCCGAACTGGCTGAAGGCCGGCTATGAGGTGATTGTCACCGCCGACCACGGCCAGACCGACCGTGGCCACCATGGCGGCCATGAGGATCTTCAGCAGGAAGCGGCCCTGTATTATTTCGGCCCGGCCGAAGGCCCGGCGCCGGAAACGGTGATCGACCAGTTGCAGCTCGCCCCCACGATTCTGTCGCGCCTTGGGGTCGAAGTGCCGTCCTCGATGCGCGCCAAGCCCTTCCTGGCCTGAACGGCGCGCCTCACGCCGCAGCCGCGCGATACCATTCCTCTGCGGTGGCGATCCTGCGAATGCCGCCCTGGTCCGCTTCCGAAAGCCATTGCGCCACGGTTCGCCCACTTATCGCAAGGTCGGGCGCGAGATCGGCAAGCGGCGCCAGCGCAAAGGCGCGCACATGCAGGCGCGGATGCGGAATCTCCAGGCCCGTCTCATGCATGGCGACGCCTTCCATCGCCAGGATGTCCAGATCGATGGTCCTCGGCCCCCAGCGCTCGGATCGGACCCGCCTCAGCGCATGTTCGGCGAAAAGACAGGCCTCCAGCAGATCTCGCGGCTCCAGGCTGGTGGAAAGCTCGGCGGCGGCGTTGAGGAAATCCGGCTGGTCGAGCTTGCCCCAGGGCGGCGTCGCATAGAGGCCGGAGACACGCACCACGCGAATGGAAGCGGCCCGCGCGAGAAGATGCAGCGCTTGCACCATGTTCGCACGCACATTGCCGATATTGCCGCCGAGCCCGATCCAGGCGCTTGCTTCGCTAGTACTCACGCGGCGTCCCGCGAATGGGTGACGGTCACCTCGACATAGTCGAGCACGCCTTGGACCGGCGCATTGGGCTTGCGGATGGTGACTTCGACCATGACGATCATCGGGAATTCGGCGCACAGCGCCTTGGCGACGGTCAGCGCCAGGGACTCGATCAGATAACGCCGCTCGCCAAGCACGATCTGCGAGATCAGCGTGTAGGCGACGCCATAGTCGAGCGTGCCCTCGATGGAATCGTCCACCAGCGCCTGTCCGGCCTCGACCGTGAAAACCGCGTCGACAAAGAAGCGCTGCCCGAGCGTCTCTTCCTCGGAGTAGAGGCCATGGCGCGCGAAGAAGGCGCAGTTTTTCATGGCGATACGGTATTGGCTCATTTCTTCTCCCCTGCCGCGCCGCCGGATGCCGCAAGACGCCGCCCGGCCGCCAGCACCGCGTCGGCAATGGCGAGCGCGTCCCGGTTTGCCGCCACATCATGCACCCGCACGATCGCTGCCCCTTGCAGACGCGCGACAGTGCTTGTCGCAGCGGTGCCTGCGTCGCGATCCACGGCCTCGCGCCCGGTCGCGTGACCGATGAAGCGCTTGCGCGACGCGCCAACCAGCAGCGGCTGTCCGAGCGCGAACAATTTCCCGATCTGCGCCAGCAACTCGAAATTCTCGTCCGGATCCTTGGCGAACCCAAGGCCTGGATCGAGCACCGCCGATTGCCGGTCGAGCCCGGCGGCCTCCGCGATCGCCAGGGATCGTTCCAGAAAGGCGATCTGGTCGGCGACGACGTCGCGGCTGCGTTCGCGCCCCCGCCCTGTATGCATGATCACCGCGCCTGCCCCGAGACGGCTGACGACATCAGCGATTTCCGGGTCGCGCTGCAGCCCCCACACATCGTTGACGATATGCGCGCCGGCCGCGATCGCCCTGTCTGCCGTCTGCGCGCGATAGGTATCGACCGAAATCAGCGCCTCGCTGCGCGCGGCAATTCCGGCGATCACCGGCAGGATGCGCGCCTGCTCTTCCTGTGCGCTCACCGGCTCGGCGCCGGGGCGGGTCGATTCCCCGCCCACATCGACGATCGCGGCTCCCTGCGCCACCATTTCGAGCGCATGTTCGATCGCATCGCGCGGGTCGAGCAGGCGGCCACCATCGGAGAACGAGTCCGGCGTGACATTGACGATCCCCATCACGACGCCGGTCGGGCCGAGCGTCAGCGAGCGGCCATGCGCCAGCCGCCACTCGAACGGGGCAAACGGGTCGAAGCCGCTATCGGCCCCGTTTCGGGTGAACTTGACCGAATGCATTAATTCGCACATCTCGTAAGCTAATTCTGTTACGCCGTGCTAGACGGTCGCCGCGGCGGCGCATAGCGTTTCCATGGCGGTGTATACACTCAAACCGCCCTTGCGACATGGTGCGGACCGGCTATTTTTGACCGGCGGGCGCGCAAGGCCAACAGGAGGATGTGTTGGAGTATTACAAATCTGGGCGCATTCTGGCGCGAGCGGTTTCTGCAGGCGCGATCTGGCTGGCGGCCGGCATCTGCGCCGCTTCGGCCGCCGATGCCGGCGGGCCCGCCTCCGCGCCGCCGGGCGGCCTCGACCCGCGCGACGTCATCCAGATGGTCTCGATCACCTTCGGCGACAATTACGGCCTGGTCGATACGCGCTCGGTCGGCGGCGTGCCGCAGATCGTCGATTTCCTGAAGGGCAAGTCCAATCCGCGCGGCGACGGCAATCCTGACAATTTTGACGGGGCGCCGGCGCGCGTGACCTTCTTCAACACCACGCTCTACATGGCGCCTCCGTCACAGAAGCTGGTCGGCGGCGTGTGGGGGCAGGATTCCGACCGCCTCAATCTCTATGCCTGGCGCGAAGCCTACAAGGCGGGTCATGAAATGGCGAGCCTCACCGTGCGCCATCTCAATGGCGGGGCGGCCGGCCATGGCGAGGCCGAATGCTGCCGCCCGCGCAATTGGACGGCGGCCGAATGGGCGATCGAGATCGGCGCCTCCACCGCGATGCTGCTGGAGCGGCCCGGCACCGGCGCCTCGACCGGCGAAGTACGCGGGTTCCGCGCGCCCTATCTCTCAGTGAACGACGCGCTGTTCGAGGTCCTGCCGGTCATGGGCTACACCTATGATTCCAGCCTGCCGAACTGCTTTGCTGATCACGAAAACGCCTCGAATTGCAGTTGGCCCTACCGGCTCGACGGCGGTAGCGCCGATCTGAAGGTGATCAGCGAGAAGTTCGCCGGGCCGCAGCAGGCCATCCCGACAGTCGGTCCGCACAAGGATCTGTGGGAGGTTCCCGTCACCACGCTGGTGGTCCCTCCCGACGAGGTGGCGAAGCAATATGATTTCCGGCCGGGCCTGCGCCAGCGCATTTCGGCGCGCGGTCCCATGCGCTATCCCAGCATCTACGAGGAAAGCACCGGCAAGATTGTCGGGCTGGACTACACCCTGCTCATGGATGCGGGCGTCAGCGGCGACGAGATGCGCGCTATCCTCGAATACAATCTGGACCAGCACCTGGAGGGCAACCGAGCTCCGCTGGTCTTCGGCGCGCACGCGCAGCTTTATGCGTTCTCTTCGGCTAGCGCGAACCCGGATACGCCATTGCTTTCCATGAGGGACGAGCGCTGGAAGGGGCTGACCGATTTCATCTACTACGCCTTGCGCAAGCCCGAGGTGCGGCTGGTGGGAACCGGCGACATCATCGACTGGATCACCCGCGCCGAGAAGCGCGCCGGTATTCGGTAGGCCGCGCGCTCCAGCGTCAGGCCATTGACGAATTCCGGCGGCGGCCTACACTCCTGTTGGCCAATGGTGGCAATTCAGGCTAAGCGTGCCGGTAAGTCAGCGC
>JAUIBM010000148.1 GCA_030428345.1 Alphaproteobacteria bacterium
CATCTATTCGCGGTTCGTGCGCCCGGAGTCGAAGAGCGGGCGGCCATGGTTCTTCGATCCCGAAGCGCTGCGCGTCGTTGTCCCGGAATATCTCAAATATGTCGCGGCGGTGCTGAGATTGGGGGTGCGCGAGGCAAATGAGCGCCAGGCCCTGGCGAGCGCCATCAGCTTCTGAATGCGGGCAGTTGCCTTGGCGCGAATTCGAACTATGGTCCGGCGCAATCGCAAGTCTCCGGAGCCCGCATGATCTTCCTGCGTTCGCTTGTTTTCCAGATCCTGTTCTATGTGTCCAACATCGCGCAGATGGTGTTCTGGACGCCGACTTTCTTCTTCATGCCGCGCCCCATGGGCTGGAAAGTCGTCCGGCTATGGGCGAAATCCCATCTATGGCTACAGCACGTCATTGTCGGCACGCGCTATGAGTTCCGCGGGTTGGAGAACATCCCGACGGACCGGCCCTTCATCATTGCTTCGAAGCACCAGTCGAACTGGGAAACCTACACCACCCTGATCTTCTTCCCCGACCCCAGCTTCGTGCTGAAGCGCGAACTCATTCGCGTGCCGCTGCTTGGCTGGTACATGGCCAAGATGAAGGTCGTCCCGGTCGATCGCGGCAAGCGCAGCGAAGCGCTCGCCTCGATGGCGCGCCACGCCGCGGTCCAATACCGTGAGAACCGCCAGATCATCATCTATCCGGAAGGCACGCGCACCCGGCCCGGAGCCCCGCCCAAATACAAGTTCGGCATTGTCCATCTCTATCATCAGATCGGGGCCAATATCCTGCCGGTGGCGGTCAATTCCGGACTTTACTGGCCGAAGGGCTCCTTCATCGTGCGTCCGGGCACAATCATCCTGGAATTCCTGCCGGTCATCGAGCCCGGCCTGTCGAAGGAGGAATTCACCGCCGAACTCGTCAGCCGCATCGAGAGCGCGTCCGACCGCCTGAATGCGGAGGCCGCCGCCTCCGACAATCCGCCGCCGCTCGCGCTGGCGATCAGGGACGAAGGCAAGGAAGCAGCCTGACCCTGACCGCCTTTCCTTGCGGCCTCGCCGGCGCGTCTCAAGCAGAGGGGAGGCCGGCGCCCCTCAAGGCTTGCTCGACCGCTTCCAGATGCGGATCGAAAATCCCCATCTCGCGCAGATGTCTCAGCGTGCTGCGCACATAATCGAGATTATTGCCTGAGCGCCCCTGGCTCGCAGCGACGATCGCCCCGATCGCCTCATCCGACAATCTGCCGGCATATTGCTCGTGAGTGCGGTCGACCAGATAGACCAGCGCGTCCACCCGATCGCCATTTTCCAGTTGAACCCTGCGCCACGCCTCTAGATAGACCTGCGTCACCAATTCACGCTCGCGAAGATAGGCGATCGTGGCTTCGCGCCGCTCCCCGGCGATCTTCAGCGCCACGCCATGGCAGGAGCCGCCGCGATCCAGACCCAGCACCAGCCCCGGGGACTGGGGCGTCCCGCGATGCACATAGGATCGAACGCAAAGGGCGCGGTGCACGCCATACATCCGGCCCCTTGCACGCGCAATGGTTTCAAAGCCCGGATTCCACATCAGGGAACCATAGCCAAATACCCAGAAATCGCTCATATACCGTCCGAAACCCGAATTGGAGGCGTGCCCTTACCATGAAGCCGCCTCACGACAAAACGGCCTCGCGATGAAATCGAAACTGCGTCTTGTCCTGTTGCTCCTGGTCATCGCGCTGCTGGGCGCGGGCTGGTATGTCGGCTGGCAATGGGGCTCGCAGGAAATCGAACGCCGCGCCGACGCCTTCACAAGGCGCGTCGCGGATCGCGGCGGGGCCCTGGATTGCGCCGGGCGGCGGATTGGGGGCTTCCCCTTCCGCATCGGGATATTCTGCGACTCGTTGCTCTATGCCGGCCCGAACGGCGTAACCTTCGCCGCCGGCGCCGTGCGTTCGGCCGCACAGTTCTACGCGCCGGGACATGTTGTCATCGAACTCGACCCCTCCGGAAGGCTGACCCTGCCGTCCGGCGAGGGTTATGTGCTCGGATGGCAGCTAGCCCACGCCAGCCTGCGCGCCGGAATGAAGCGGCTGGACGGTATCGATCTGGAAATTCGCGAGCCGCGTCTGGCGGAGGCCGGTGCGAGCGACGATCTGGGCAAGGCGGCGCATGTGGAACTGCATATGCGCCGCAACCCGGACAAGGAGGATGCCGTCGATGTCGCCTTTTCCGGCGATTCGCTGCACCAGACGGACGCCCTCACGCCCGATTTCGATGTTTCCGGCGACTTGCGGCTCGACGAGGCGACGAGTCTGCTGGAGCGTCCGGCCGCCTTCCTGCCGGACGTGCGCGCCCGTGGCGTCGCGGGCGAGGCGCGCAACCTCGAAATCCGGCCCCTGAAAGGTGGCGTGCTTTCGATCTCGGGACCGTTCTCGATCGGTGAGAACGGATTGCTGGACGCCGATCTGAAGCTGTCGGCAAGCAACCTGCTGGCGCTCGCCGATTTTCTGGCGACGCTGGCGCCGCGCAACGCCGATGAAATCCGCTCCACCGTTGGGCTGCTCACCAGCCTGAGCCCGTCTTCGAGCGCCGACCGCGCCGATTCTGGGAAACGCAGCATTCGCCTCAATATCCGCGGCGGCAAGATTTCGCTCGGCGTATTCGCCCTCGGTGAATTGCCGCCGCTGTTCTAAAGATCAGCGCTTCGAGCCGCTGTCTTCGCCGCCCTGCGCATCGCGGCCGAAATTCGCCGACGTCGTTTCCTGACCCATGTCGATGATCGAGCGGCGGATTGCCCGAGTGCGGGTGAAGAGCTCGAAGAGAGTGTCGCCCTCGCCCCACCGGATCGCTCTTTGCAACGCGCTCAGGTCCTCCGAGAAGCGCCCCAGGGTCTCGAGCACCGCGTCCTTGTTATGCAGGAAAACGTCGCGCCACATGGTCGGGTCGGATGCCGCGATACGGGTGAAGTCGCGGAAGCCGCCGGCCGAGAACTTGATGACCTCGGACTGGGTTACGCTTTCCAGGTCATCCGCCGTGCCGACGATATTGTAGGCGATCAGATGCGGCACATGCGAGGTGATCGCCAGCACCAGATCGTGGTGTTCGGGGGTCATGACCTCGACATTCGAACCACACGCTTCCCAGAACGCCCTGAGCCTGGCCACTGCGTCGGGAACGGTGTCGGCCTGCGGCGTCAGGATGCACCAGCGCCCCTGGAAGAGGGTGGCGAAACCAGAATCAGGTCCTGAATATTCGGTTCCCGCCACCGGGTGGGCGGCGACCAGATGCACGCCCTGCGGCAAATGCGGCGCGATCTGGCGCACCACGGATCCCTTTACCGATCCGACATCGGAAACGATCGCCCCCGGCTTCAGCGATCCTGAAATCTGTTCGGCAACCGCCCCGCATGCGCCGACCGGCACGCAAAGGATGACGAGATCGGCATTGCTCGCCGCTTCCGCCGGATCGGTGGAATAGAAATCGCCGAGCCCCAGCTCTCGCGCCCGATCAAGGGTCGCCTGGGAGCGGGTCGCGATGGCGATTTCCCTGGCGATCCCGTCGCGGCGCACGGCGCGCGCGAGTGACGAGCCGATCAGGCCGATGCCGATCAACGCCAGCCGTTCGAATTGAGGTTCCGCCATTACGATGCGTCCGAACTTCCGCCGGAGAGAAATTCCGCGAGGGCTGCGACAACGCCGCGGTTTGCCTCTTCCGTGCCGATCGTCATGCGCAGGCTGTCGGCAAGCCCATAGGAACGCACATTGCGCACCACGAACCCGCGAGCCATCAGGAAATCGTCCGCCTCCGCAGCCGTCTTGCCGGGCGTCGGCGGAAAATGAATGAGGATGAAATTGCCCACCGAAGGCGTGACCTGAAGCCCCAGCTTGCGCAATTCCTCGCTGGTCCAGGCGAGCCAGTGCTCGTTGAAGGCGATGGAACGCTCGACGTGGGCGCGGTCGCGGATTGCAGCCGCCCCGGCCGCCAGCGCCGCCGCATTGAGATTGAACGGTCCGCGCACCCGGTTGAGCGCATCCGCGACATGCTCCGGGCAATAGGCCCAGCCGACGCGCAGCGCCGCCAGTCCGTGAATCTTCGAGAAGGTGCGGGTCATCACCACGTTGGAGGAAGAGGAAACCAGTTCGATCCCGGCCTCGTAGTCGTTGCGGCGCACATATTCGGCATAAGCGGCGTCGAGGACGAGAAGCACATTCGAGGGCAGGCCGGCATGCAGGCGGCGCACCTCGTCGATCGGCAGATAGGTGCCGGTGGGATTGTTGGGATTGGCCAGGAACACCATCCGGGTGCGATCGGTGACACAGGCCAGCATCGCATCGACATCGCTGGTGAAATCGGTCTCGGCCGCGACGACCGGCGTCGCGCCGGAGGCCAGCGTGGCGATGCGGTAGACCAGAAATCCGTGCTGCGAATAGATCGCCTCGTCGCCCTCGCGCAGATAGATGCGGGCCAGCAATTCCAGCAATTCGTCGGAGCCGTTGCCGCACACGATATTGGCGACGTTAAGCCCGTGTATGGCGGCGATCGCCTCGCGCAGTTGCGTGGAGGAGCCGTCGGGATAGTCCTCGAGCTTGGCCGCGATCGTTGCATATGCCTCACGCGCCAGAGGGCTCGGCCCCAGCGGCGTCTCGTTGGAGGACAGCTTGTGCAGCTTGACGCCGGCCGGCGCCTTGGAGCGTCCCGGTACATAGGCGGCAATGTCCATGACGCCGGGCTTGGGTTGAGGAAAACGCGCGACTTCGACCATAGGGGCAATTCCCGGATTAGCACACGCACAGCCCGCGGCCGCGCGCGATTGGTCTAGTGAATGGCTCGGCCAAAATCAAAGAAAAGATTAGTCGGATCCCTCCGGGTCGCGACGCAGCCGACCACCCGCGAGCGCCGCCGGTTGCGGCGCCAGCGCCGGGATCAGCACCCGCCGCGTCGCACGGGCCGGCGAGGGCAGGCCCTGATACAGCCGCTTCGTCGCCTCCACCACGACGACGCCCGCAAAGGCCGGCCACAGCCGGCGCGATATCCTCTCCAGTCCGGTCCGCGCGCGCAGGATGGAGCGGCGGCTCATGGGAGGGAAATGCAGCGAATCGGACCACATGGTCGGCGTCAGCAGGGCTTCGCGCAGCAAACGGGCCATCTGCCCCCGGCTGAACGGGCGTCCGGTGCCGAAAGGCGTATGTTCGAACCGCGCCCACAATCCGGTGCGGTTGGGCACCACGATGAGCAGACGCCCTCCCGGCGTCAGCACCCGCCAGGCTTCCGAAAGCGTTTCCGCTGGGTTTTCCGAGTGCTCCAGAAGATGCACCATCAGCAAGCGGTCGATCGAGGAATCGGCGACCGGCAATTGCTGGTCATGCACCAGCGCCGTGAGCGAAGGGCCTTCCTGCGGCCAGCCGACCGCCCCTTGCGCGGCGGGCATGAACGCCAGCACACGCTCAGCCCTCTCGCGATACCGCGAGAGCCAGGGCAGGCAATAGCCCAGGCCCACCACCCGCTCGTCGACCAGATCCGGCCATGCCGCGCCGAGCGCGCCGCCGAGCGAGTGCGAGGCGGCGCGGCCCAGCGGGGTGGCATAAAATTCTCGCAAATCGACGACATCGACATACATGAGCGGGTACCGCACCGGGTTGACCTTGTTTATAACCCGTCAATCCTCACACGACCACCTTCAGGAGTAGCCCGTATGAGCCTGGAATTTCATCAATTCCCCTGCCTCAGCGACAATTACGGCGTGCTGGTGCACGACGCCGCGAGCAACACGACCATTTCAGTCGACGCCCCGGACGCGGGCGCCGTTCGCGACGCGCTTGCCGAGAAGGGCTGGACGCTCACCCATATTCTTGTCACGCATCACCATGCCGACCACACGCAAGGGATCGACGAATTGAAGACGGTGACCGGTTGCACGGTCATCGGCCCCGACAATTCCGAGATTGTCGGCGTTGACCGCAAGGTCGCAGATGGCGATGTCCTGCAACTGGCCGGCGACACCGTATCGGTCATTGCGACGCCCGGGCACACGCTCGACATGCTGAATTTCCACTTCGTCAATGCCGGCGTGCTGTTCGCCGCCGACACGCTGTTCGCGCTGGGTTGCGGCCGCGTCTTCGAGGGCACGCCCGAAATGATGTGGCAGTCCCTGTCGAAGCTGGCGAAACTGCCGGGCGAGACGGTCGTCTATTGCGGCCATGAATATACGCAGGCCAATGCGAAGTTCTCGCTTACTATCGATGGCGGCAACAAGGCGCTGCAAGATCGCGCAGCCCAGATCGACGAGATGCGCGCAAGGGGAGAGCCGACGGTTCCCACGACAATCGCGCTGGAGCTGGAGACCAATCCGTTTCTGCGAGCCAGCGATCCGCAAATCCGCAAGAATCTGGGAATGGAGGCGGCAAGCGATTCGGAAGTCTTCGCCGAAATCCGCGAGCGCAAGAACAACGCCTGAATCTGAATTGCCGGCCGGTCAGGTCCCGAGAAAGTCCCAGGCAATGAGCGCCTGACCGGCAAGATAGGCATACCAGATCGCCGGCGCGCTCCAGCGCCGGTGAGCAGACTCTTCCGGAAAGATGAAGGTCTCGAAGGCGAGGATGGCATCGGAGGCCATGAACAAAGCCACACCGGCCATCAGCACCGGATCGGGCCCGCGCGAAAGCGCGGCCACCGCCATCGCGGCAATGACCCCGCAATAGACCGCAACCGGAATTCGCATCGAACCCAGATGCGGCCGCAATCTGCGATACAGGCCCAGCGCAAACGCGAAAATGACCACCGTGCCTGCGAGAAACAGCGGCCCGGCGCTCCAGACCGCATCCTGGCCTGCGGCAAACAGCGCGCAATAGGCCAGATGCGCCACGAGAAAGGCCACCAGACCGCCGATGAAGGCGCGCTCGCCCCGATATGCCAGAAGGAGATCGCCGAGCGCGCTGAACGCCAAAGCGGCGACCAGCAGCACCGATTGTTCGCCC
>JAUIBM010000149.1 GCA_030428345.1 Alphaproteobacteria bacterium
AGACCAAATCCGACGCCGCGCGCGCATCCGCGAAGCGGATGATCGAAAAGGACGGTGCGATCATGATCACCGGTGGTTCTTCCTCCGGCGTGGCGATCGCGGTGCAGTCCCTGTGCCAGGAAGCCGGCGTCATCTTCATGGCCGGCCTGACCCACTCCAACGACACCACCGGCAAGGACCGCAAGGCGAATGGCTTCCGCCATTTCTTCAACGCCTACATGTCCGGCGCCGCGCTGGCTCCGGTTCTGGGCAAGGCCTATGGTTCCGATCGCCGTGCGTATCACCTTACGGCGGACTACACTTGGGGCTGGACGCAGCAGGAATCGATCCAGAGCTTCACCGAGGCTCTCGGCTGGCAGACGGTCAAGAACGTGCTGACCCCGGTCGGTGCGGGCGATTTCTCGTCCTACATCTCGCCTGTCCTGAATTCAGGCGCCGACGTGCTCATTCTGAACCATTACGGCGGCGACATGGTCAACTCGCTGACCCAGGCCGTTCAGTTCGGCCTGCGCGACAAGATGGCGAACGGCAAGCAGTTCGAAATCATCGTTCCGCTCTATTCGGAACTGATGGCTGCCGGCGCCGGCGCCAACATCAAGGGCGTCTACGGCTCCATGAACTGGAACTGGCAGCTGAGCGACGAGGGCACGAAGGCCTTCGTGAAGTCGTTCGGCGAGAAATACGGCCAGCCGCCTTCGAATTCGGCTCAGACCTGCTACGCGCAGACCCTGCTCTATGCCGACGCGGTCGAACGGGCGGGCTCGTTCAATCCTTGCGACGTCGCCAAGGCGCTGGAAGGTTTCGAGTTCGACGGACTGGGCAATGGCCCCACGCTCTATCGCGCCGCGGACCACCAGTGCTTCAAGGACGTGCTGGTCATGAAGGGCAAGGAAGCGCCCACCAATGAGTACGACACGCTCGAGATCGTGGAAATCACGCCTCGCGCGCAGGTCGAATATGCTCCGGACCACAAGATGTTCGGCGGCAGCGAAGCAACGCTCGGCGCCTGCAACTCCGGCGCCTGATCCGGCCTCCAGGCCGATCGACGACCAACCGCGCGCTCGCGCGGTTGGTCTTTTGAGTGTCGACGACGGGACCTCCGTGCAACAAGTACAAGGGCGGCGATAATGGACGCCATAATCCTGCAAATCCTGAACGGTCTGGACAAGGGGTCGGCCTATGCGCTGATCGCATTGGGCCTGACCCTGATCTTCGGCACGCTCGGCGTCGTCAACTTCGCGCATGGCGCGCTGTTCATGATCGGCGCCTTCTGCGCCGTCACGCTGCAGAAGCTGCTGGGCCTTTCCTATCTGGTCGAAGACCCGACCCAGAAGGACTTCCTCGGCAATCCGCTGAAGGTGCAGGTGCCCTATATCGAGAAGTGGCTCGGAGCCGATCTAGGCGCGGCGATCATCGACTGGTCCGTGCCGCTGGCGATCCTGCTGGCCATTCCGGTGATGCTGATCTTCGGTTTCGTCATGGAGCGCGGCCTGATCAAGCATTTCTACAAGCGCAGCCACGCCGAACAGATCCTCGTGACTTTCGGCCTCGCCATCGTGCTGCAGGAGATCGTCCGCTTCTTCTTCGGCGCCAATCCCATTCAGACGGGTGCGCCCTCGGCGCTGTTCGGCTCCTTCGACTTCGGGGTGCTGGCTGGCTACGGCCCCGATCTGATCATCTACCCCTATTGGCGCTTGATCTATTTCCTCTTTGCGCTGCTGGTCATTGCGGGCGTCTTCGCCTTCCTGCAGTTCACGACCTTCGGGCTCGTGGTGCGCGCCGGCATGCAGGACCGCCAGACGGTTAGCCTGCTCGGCATCAATATTGACCGGCGCTTTACCGCAATGTTCGGCATCGCAGCTGCCGTGGCTGGCGTGGCCGGCGTCATGTACACCCCCATCCTGGCGCCCAACTACCATATGGGCATGGACTTCCTGGTCCTGTCCTTCGTGGTTGTCGTCGTGGGCGGCATGGGTTCGCTCGGTGGCGCTGTGCTGGCCGGCTTCCTGCTCGGGATTCTGCAATCCTTCGCGTCGATGAACGAGGTCAAGGCCGTGCTTCCGGGCATCGACCAGGTCATCATCTACCTCGTCGCGATCATTATTCTGCTTATTCGACCGCGTGGCCTGCTTGGCCGCAAGGGCGTGATGGAGGACTGACCCATGCTTGGCTCGAGCAGGCAAGACCATCTGTTTCTGTTGTTCGTGATCGTGCTGACGCTCGCGACGCCGATATTGCTGCAGCCATTTCCCGAAAACTCGGCCATGGCGCAGTTCAATGCCGGTTATCCCGACCTGATGCAGCGCTTCGCGATCTACGGCATCTTCGCAATGGGGTTCAACATCCTGTTCGGGCTGACGGGCTATCTCTCCTTCGGCCACGCAGCCTTTCTGGGCGTTGGCTCCTACAGCGTCGTGTGGATGTACAAGCTGCTCAGCTTCAACGTTCTGCCGGGCCTGGCGCTCGCGGTCGCCGCCTCCGCTGTCTTCGCCCTGTTCATCGGCTATGTGTCGCTGCGGCGCTCGGGGATCTATTTCTCGATCCTGACGCTCGCATTCGCTCAGATGTCCTACAATCTCGCCTATTCGGTGCTTACGCCGCTGACCAATGGCGAAACGGGACTGCAGGTCTACAGCAACGACCCGCAATATCTGCTGAACCCGCAATCGCCCACCAGCCCGCACATCTTCGGCTGGGCGATGAACGACAGCACCAAGCTGACGCTCGGCGGCTGGGAGTTCACCTTCAACAACGGCTATTACTTCACCGCCATCATCGCGATCCTGGCGTTTTATATCTCGATGCGCATCTTCCGCTCGCCCTTCGGCTTGATGCTGCGCGCCGTGAAGACCAACCGGCGGCGGTTGGACTATTCCGGCGTCAACACCAAGCCCTACATGCTGTCGGCCTTCGTGATCTCGGGCATGTATGCCGGCCTTGCCGGCGGATTGCTGGCCGCGATGGACCCGCTTGCCGGCGCGGAGCGTATGCAGTGGACGGCATCGGGCGAAGTGGTGTTGATGACCATTCTGGGCGGCGCGGGCACGCTGATGGGACCTGTGCTCGGCGCCGGCCTCATCAAATATCTCGAGAATATCTTCTCCAAGATCAACGAGGGCGTGCTGCACCAATGGTTCTCCTGGCTGCCCGACTGGCTGTCCGACTCCCTTATCACGGTCGTCAAACCATTTGTCGGCGACGGCTGGCACCTCACATTGGGCCTGATGTTCGTGCTGGTCGTGGTCTTCCTGCCGGGCGGCATGATGGAAGGTGCGCGACGGTTGGGAGGCATGTTCCGCAACAAGCCCGACGGAAAGCCCGTACGTTCAGAACTTCGGCCGGCAGAGTAGGGATAGCACCATGGACAATGTCGTTCTGCACGTCGCCGACGTCTACAAGAGCTTCGGCGGCCTCAAGGCGCTGACCGATATCGACCTTCAGGTCATGGAAGGCACGACACACGCCATCATCGGCCCGAACGGCGCCGGCAAGTCGACGCTGCTCAATGTCTGCATCGGCCGCATCCCGCCGGATTCAGGCGCGGTCGTTTTCGACGGCACGGTCATTACCGGCAAGCTGCCGCACGAAATCAACCAGCTTGGCGTGGTGCGGGTCTTCCAGACCCCGGAGATATTTCCCGATCTCTCGCTGCTGCAGAATGTCATGGTGCCGGCATTTGCGAAACGCGACGGCGCGTTTCGACTCAATGCCGCCAAGATGGTGACAGGCCAGACCGACATCATCGAGGACGCCGAGCGCTGGCTCGCCGATGTCGGCCTGGTGGACCAGCGCCATTCGCATGCGGGAAGCCTGTCGCGGGGCGACAAACGGCGTCTGGAATTGGCGATGGGCCTGATCCAGCGCCCTCGCCTGCTGCTGCTGGACGAGCCCACCGCCGGCATGTCGCGCCACGACACCAACGCCACGATCGATCTTCTCAAGAAGATCAAGGAACGCGTCATGACCAAGGTTATCATCGAGCACGACATGCATGTGGTTTTCTCGCTGGCCGACCGCGTCACGGTGCTGGCGCAAGGCCAGGTGATAGCCGACGGCACGCCTGACGAGGTCAAGGGCAATCCGAAGGTTCAGGAAGCCTATCTGGGAGGGGCGCACGTATGAACGCGATCACACCGCAGGCGGACATGGCGCCCGCGACCGGCAAGCCGTATTTCTCCGTCCGCGACATCCACGCCTATTACGGCGAAAGCTACATCGTCCAGGGCGTGAGCTTCGAAATCGCCGAGGGCGATGTGGTCGCCCTGCTCGGCCGCAACGGCGCGGGCAAGACCTCCACACTGCGCACGCTCGCGCGGGCCGCGGACCCGGCGCTGAAGAGCGGCGAGATCTGGCTGAACGGCGAGGCGATCCACAAGCTTCGCGACTTCGAGGCGGCCCAGCGCGGCGTCCAGCTCGTCCAGGAAGACCGCCGCATCATCTCCGGACTGACGGTCGAGGAGAACCTTGTCCTGGCGCAGATCGCCGAGCCGCGTGGCTGGTCGATCGAACAGATCTACGAACATTTTCCCCGGCTCGCCGAACGGCGCAAGCAGGAGGGCACCACGCTTTCGGGCGGCGAGCAGCAGATGCTGGCGGTCGCCCGGGCGCTTGCCCGCGACCTCAAGTTGCTGCTTCTGGACGAACCCTATGAGGGCCTTGCGCCGGTGATCGTTCAGGAGATCGAGCGGATCGTCGGCGAGATCAAGGAACTTGGCATCACCACCATCATTGTCGAGCAAAATGCCGTCGCCGCATTGGAACTGGCAAATCGCGCTCTGATTCTCGACATGGGCGAGATCGTGTTCGATGGCAGCGCGCGCGAGGTGCTCGACAATGTCGAACTGCGCAACGAATATCTGGCGATCTGACGCCTGGCTGAACCAGCAAGCCATTCTTGCGGGAAATCAGAAGGATAGCTGACCGGCTTGAATCAACTTGCGAGGCCGCCCGCAAGACAGTCAACGAGAAAACCCGTTTCGGAACAACCCGGTAGAACCGTTCCCGGAATCAGAATTCAAGCGGCGATCGCCACGGACTTGAACCGTGCGCTATCGGGTATCTGCAGCGCGGCGGCTTTCGAGCAGAAAATCAACATTTCAGGCGATTAAGGCTTCAGCTTGGAGGGGCGATCATTCTATGTGATCTTCCCCGGCCGGGCCTGGATTGAGGAGATCCCGGCCTTCGCGCTGATCGCCCGCAAAGCCGGGGAGCATTGCAAAGCCAATTCGAACGAGGAAATCGCCGTGGTCAGAAATCTGTCGAAAAAGGTTATCATCACCTGCGCCGTGACCGGTGGCATTCACACGCCCACCATGTCGGATGCCCTTCCCGTCACGCCGGACGAAATCGCCACCCAGTCGATCGCCGCCGCCGAGGCGGGCGCCTCGATCCTGCACTTGCACGCCCGCGACCCGGAAACTGGCAAGCCCACTCCGGATCCTGCGGTATTCATGCAGTTCCTGCCGCGCATCAAGCAGGCGACGGACGCCGTCATCAACGTGACGACCGGCGGCGGATTGAACATGAGCGTGGAGGATCGCCTTGCCGCGCCCCTGGTTGCAAAGCCTGAAATGTGCTCGCTCAACATGGGCTCGATGAATTTCGGCATCTTCCCGCTGGCCGATCGCTACAGTTCATGGAAGCACGATTGGGAACAGCCTTATCTGCGCGGCACCGATGATTTCATTTTCCGCAACACCTTCCGCGATATCGAACGCATCCTGAAGATGCTGGGCGAGGAGCACGGCACCCGGTTCGAGCATGAATGCTACGATCTCGGCCATCTCTATAATCTCGCCCATTTCGTCGACCGCGGCCTGGTCAAGCCGCCCTTCTTCGTCCAGATGATTTTCGGAATCCTGGGCGGAGCGGGCCCGGACATGGACAATCTGATGTTCCTGAAGCGCACCGCCGACCGCCTGTTCGGCGAGGATTATCGCTGGTCGGTGCTCGCGGCCGGACGGTTCCAGATGCCGTTCGCCACCCAGGCGGCGATGCTTGGCGGCTCGGTGCGCGTCGGCCTTGAGGATTCGCTCTATATCGGCCGCGGCGAACTGGCTCCCGACAACGCGTCCCAGGTCACCAAGATCAGGACCATTCTGACGGAACTGGGACACGAAATCGCAACGCCCGCGGAAGCCCGCGAAATGCTGGCGTTGAAAGGCGGCGATCTGGTTGGCTTCTGACGGGCGGAGCGCCCGGCGGCATTGCGGTCCGCGAGGGCCGTAGCCGCAAGCACGCGAATAGCGGCCGCGACACGTTTCGCGGCCGCCCGTGTTATGTTTTCTGTTGCCCCGGCGGCAAATCTGCTCAATCTGCCGAATTGCAGCGGCCCCGCGCCGCGTCCCTGCGCGTTGGAGCGGCGCGGGAGCGGCGTGTACGGTGACCGCCGTAGCTCCGCCCTCCCCTTCTCCGTCGCCGCCGACGAGGCCCGACCGAGGAGCACGCTCATGCTGATGGCCCTGATCGCCCTCATCCTGCAGCAGTTCGGGATCGAGTCCACCCCCGAAGATCACCTGCGCTACCAGCAGGAGTTCAACAACCGAGGGCACCACATCGGGGTCGACTTCAACACCACACGGGGCGAAGGCGACAAGCGGTTCACCCCGGGCCTCTCCTACGAATACCTCGTCGACCGCGAGCACCACGGCTACTCGTTCGAGATCCAGGGCCAGATGCTCGGCGACGTGCTCCAGGTCGACGACAAGGACTGGTTCGTCGGCGCCGGCGCCGCGTACTACCCGATTCGCCACGTGAAGCTGTTCGGCGTGGCGGGCTCGCAGTGGTGGGACGGCGAAGCGGCGTTCGCGGGTCGCGCGGGGGTGGGCTACCGCTTCATGTTCTTCAACGTCGGTATCATGCCCAACGCCTACTACCAGGGCACGACCGACGGCATCCACACGTGGTCCATCGGCGCCCGGCTGCAGTACTGAGCGGCTCACACG
>JAUIBM010000150.1 GCA_030428345.1 Alphaproteobacteria bacterium
GACACAGCCGTGCGAAACAAGAGGTCCTTGTCGTCGAGCGTGGTGATCGCCGGCGAGGTCGAGGCCGGCGAAATCATGACGACGCCGCCCGGTACGCCGGCATTGTTGGCGGCGGATATCGTTGCGCCCGAACACAAAGCGCCGACGATCGCCACCACCTTCTCGGTGTTCACGAGGCGGTCGGCTGCGTCAGCGGCCTTGGTCGCATCGGCGCACGTCGTATCCGCGACAACCATGGTTGCCGTCATGCCGCCCAGGAGTCCGCCCTGCTCGTTCACCTCGTCGAAGGCCAGCTTGGCCCCGTCGATGATCGGCGGCACCAGGCTCTCGATCGGCCCGGTAACGCCGCCCAGAAATCCGAATTTCACTTCCTCCGCACTGGCGGAGCCCGCCATCGCAGCAACCGCAAAGCCCGCCGCAATCGCGAGCCCTAGACGCGTCTTCATTTGATGTTCTCCCTCTTTGACAACGGGATCCGCGCCCCCGTTCAAATGGATAGTGCGCATTTGTCCCAATGGTGTAAAGCTCGGCGAATGCTGCCTTGCACCAATTACCGGTGCTGCCTAAGATCGCGCGACAATCGCAAAAGCCGGGATGAATCCTTGAACAACTGGCCATGCCGGAGCGGACGATCCGCATGCTGAAGCCTCTCGCTGGGATTGCATTTTCGTTGGCTGTTTTCCTGGCCAACGCCGCGCTCGCGGACACGACGAAACTCAAGATCGGCCTGTCGCTGCCGCTCTCGGGAACCTCCGCCCTTCTGGGGAACCAGTTCCTTGCCGGCGCGAGGCTGGCGCTGAGCGAACTGGCGCCGGATGGCGGAATCGAGATCGTGACGGCGGACGACCAGTGCGACGCAAAGATCGCCGGCCTGGCGGCCCTGGATCTCAAGAGCGCCGATGTGACTCTTGTCGCCGGCTTCCTGTGCAACGAACCGGTGCGCCCGGAAGCCATTGTCTTCAAGGAAAGCGGCGTGCCGCTGCTTATCGCCGGGGCGCGTTCCGAACAGATCATCCGCGACGCCGGCAAGGAAGAATGGAACCTGTTCCGGATCGCGCCGGGCGACGACCGCGCGGCCGAGGCGGCGTTCCGGTTTCTAAGCGTGCGCTGGCGCGACGTTCCCTGGGCGATCATCGACGACGGCACCGTCTATGGGCGCACACTCGCAGACAATTTGCGGGCGAAGATGGAGGAAATCGGCCAACCGCCGCAATTCGCCGACAATTTCCGGCCGGCTCAGTCGACCCAGGCGGGCCTCATCCGCCGATTGCAGCGCTCCGGGGTTTCCGCCGCGTTCATCGCGGGCGGGGCGGAAGACATCTCGATCATCTGGTCCAATGTCCGCGAATTCGGCGCACGCATGGAGGTCGCCGGCGGCGAGGCGCTGGAGGCGCTGCCCTGGACCGACGCCGCCAAGACGACGCCGGACGGCCTGCTCGCCGTCATGCTGCCCGACCCGGCCACCCTGCCCGCAACCGCCGAACTGACCAGGCGAATGACGAAGGCAGCGATCGAGCCGGAGCCCTATGCCTTTTCCGGTTACGCCACGATGCAATTGGCGCTGCAGGCAATTCGCCCGACCGGCGAGGAAACCACCCAGGCGTTGCGGGACACGATCTTCCATACAGTGCTGGGCAATGTCAGGTTCGACGAGCGCGGTGTGAACCGGGTGGACAGCTACGGGCTCTTCGTCTGGCGCGGTGGGACATTCGTTCCGGCGGAGGCGCCGCAGCAATGATAAGGCCGGGCGGACGCAACCTGATTACCGACGTCGGGGGTCTGAATGTCGGCAATGCCGGCGACGCCGGCCTCAAGTCGGGCGTGACGGTGGTCACCTGCGATGAGCCGGCTATTGCCGCTGTGCAGGTGCTGGGCGGCGCGCCGGGCACGCGCGAGACCGATCTGCTGGAGCCGCACAACTCTGTGGAAAGGGTAGATGCGATCGTGCTGTCGGGCGGTTCGGCCTTCGGACTGGACTCGGCATCCGGCGCCCAGGCGGCGCTGCGCGAGATGGGCGTCGGCATCGAAGTTCTCGGTTTTCGAATTCCCATCGTGCCGGCGGCGATCCTGTTCGATCTGGGCAATGGCGGGGACAAGGACTGGGGCCGTTATCCACCCTATCGCGAGATCGGCTATGTGGCGGCCCGCGCCGCCGCGCAGGACTTCGAGATCGGAACGGCCGGCGCCGGTATCGGCGCGCTTTCGGCGGGCCTCAAGGGTGGCCTTGGCTCGGCTTCCAGCGTGCTCGAAAACGGCGTCACCATCGGCGCGCTTGCGGCGGTCAATCCGGTCGGGTCGGTCACGGTCGGGCGCAGCCGGCATTTCTGGGCCGCGCCCTTCGAGATCGCCGGGGAATTCGGCGGATGCGGTCTGCCCTCGCCCATGCCGGCCGATGCGACGCGGGTCCTGCTGAAACACCGCGACAAGGCGGTGGGCGCCAATACCACCATCGCCGTGATCGCGACGGATGCGGTCTTGACCAAGGCGGCGGCCAAGCGGCTGGCGGTCTGTGCGCATGACGGCTTCGCCCGCGCCATCTGGCCGTCGCATACGCCGGCGGACGGCGATCTGGTGTTCGCCCTTGCGACCGGCCGCAGCGGCATCGCATTGGCGGGCGACGACGCCATCGATCTGTTCGCCGCGGCCGCCTCGACAATGGCGCGCGCCATCGCCCGCGGCGTCCATGCCGCGACGCCGCAAGCCGGCGACCTGCTGCCGACCTGGACCGCGCGGAAGGGTCAGGTAGGCGCATCGACTTGAGCCCGGCGCATTGAGTTAGCGCCCTGCCTCTGTTAGAGCGCGCCAAGCTCCCCCGATTACCTGCGCCGAGGCAAGATAATGGTTCCCCGCTATTCGCGTCCTGAAATGGTGGCCGTCTGGTCGCCGGAGACGAAATTCCGCATCTGGTTCGAGATCGAGGCGCATGCGGCCGACGCGCTCGCCGAACTGGGCGTCATTCCCAGGGAAGCCGCGGCGACCATCTGGGAGAAGGCCGGCGACGCGACCTTCGACATCGAGCGCATCGACGCCATCGAGCGCGAAACCAAGCATGACGTGATCGCCTTCCTGACGCATCTGGCGGAAATCGTGGGTCCGCAAGCCCGCTTCGTGCACCAGGGCATGACGTCGTCCGATGTCCTCGACACCTGCCTGGCGGTCCAGTTGGCGCGCGCCAGCGACATCCTGCTCGCAGATCTCGACGCCCTGCTGGCGGCGCTGAAGAAGCGAGCGCTGGAACACAGGGACACGGTCACCATCGGCCGCAGCCACGGCATTCACGCCGAACCGACCACGTTCGGCGTCAAGCTCGCCTTCGCCCATGCCGAATTCGCCCGATGCCGCGAGAGGCTGGTGCATGCGCGCGAAGAGATCGCCACCTGCGCCATTTCCGGCGCGGTCGGCACCTTCGCCAATATCGACCCGCGCGTGGAAGCGCATGTAGCCGAGAAGCTTGGCCTCAAGGCGGAGACGGTCTCGACGCAGGTCATCCCGCGCGATCGTCATGCGATGTTCTTCGCCACCCTCGGCGTCATCGCCTCATGCGTGGAACGCCTGGCGACGGAGATCCGGCACCTGCAGCGCACCGAGGTGCTGGAGGCGGAGGAATATTTCTCGCCGGGGCAGAAGGGCTCCTCGGCAATGCCGCACAAGCGCAATCCGGTGCTGACCGAAAACCTGACCGGACTTGCCCGCATGGTGCGCGGCTACGCCATGCCAGCCATGGAGAATGTGGCGCTGTGGCACGAGCGGGACATATCCCATTCCTCGGTCGAGCGCATGATCGGACCGGACGCGACCATCACGCTGGATTTCGCGCTCGCCCGCCTTACCGGCGTCATCGACCGGTTGCTCGTCTACCCTAAGAACATGGAAGCCAATCTCAACCGGTTTCGCGGGCTCATTCATTCCCAACGGGTGCTGCTTGCCCTCACCCAGGCCGGCGTCGCCCGCGAGGACGCCTATCGGCTGGTTCAGCGCAACGCCATGAAGGTCTGGGAAGAGGGCAAGGACTTCCTGGAAGAACTGCTCGCCGATCCGGAGGTGACCGCCGCATTGCCCGAAGCGGATCTGCGCGAGAAATTCGACCTCGGCTATCATACCCGCCATGTCGACACGATCTTTGAAAGGGTGTTCGGCAAGGGCTGAGCGACCGGCGGCAATCGGCCGCCGCAACTTCGATCGCGGGGGCTGCCGTCGCAAAGCGGGAGATTTTGCCGTTTTTCGCGACGTTGAAGACCATCTTCTCGGCTCGAATACCGCTTAGCGCCTCCCCGGAACCAGTCTAGATATGGGCAAATGAAGACAAGCGACGCTGAAATCCTGATCCTGCCCGGCTACAAGGGGGCGGGCCCCCACCATTGGCAAAGCCGCTGGGAGGCCAAGCTGTCGAGCGCCAGGCGGGTGCAGATGGGCGACTGGCACAAGCCCGTGTTCGAGGATTGGCGGGACAATCTGCTGGCCGAGATCGAAGCTGCGAGCCGGCCCGTCATACTGGTCGGGCACTCCATCGGGGCGCAGATGGCGGTCCAGACGGCCGATCTGCAGGACGGCAAGGTGAAGGGCGCGTTCCTCGTCGCGCCGCCTGACGTGGAAAATCCCGCGATACGCCCACGCCACCTGCTGACATTCGGTCCGGCCAGGCGCGATCCCCTGCCCTTTCCCTCGGTCGTGATCGCCAGCCGCAACGATCCGTTCTGCGATTTCGCCAAGGTGGAGGAAATGGCCGGGGACTGGGGTTCCTTGTTCATGGATGCCGGCGAAAGCGGGCATCTGAACCATGAAAGCGGCCACGGACCGTGGCCGGAGGGCCTGATGGTGTTCGCCCGGTTCCTCGGAAAACTATGAATCGGGTCTGACCTATCCGCAAACACCGGCCGCCAAAATAAAAAGAACCCGCCTTTCGGCGGGTTCGATCATCGGCAAAATTGCTGGAACGCGATCAGGCCTCAAAGATCCTTCAACACCTGTTCGCGCGCAGTGACCATGAGTTCCTGCATGGTGCGGCGAATCTGGTGATCCGACTGATCGACGCCGGCGGCGTCGAAATCGGCCCTGATCTTGCGGAACACGTCCTCGTCTCCCGGCTCGGCGAAATCCGAGCGAATGACTTCCTTGGCGTAGGCGTCGGCCTCATCGCCACTCTTGCCCAGCTTC
Organism: Alphaproteobacteria bacterium; assembly: GCA_030428345.1. Classification (GTDB taxonomy): domain Bacteria; phylum Pseudomonadota; class Alphaproteobacteria; order Rhizobiales; family Rhizobiaceae; genus BOKV01. The sequence goes on from JAUIBM010000150.1 coordinate 5,155, forward strand.
TCGGCCGCCCAGAGGCCCAGCAATTTGTTACGCCGTGCTTCCGCCTTGAAGCGAAGCGCTTCGTCGTGGGCAAATTTGTTTTCGAACGCCTTCTCGCGATCGCCCATTCCGCTCATGGATGCCTCCTGATGATCCGCAGTCACTGGCTATATAGGGCAAAGGGTACGGCTTTTGAACAGCAAGTTTGCACTGCGAAAGCGGTTGACGTAGGAAGGGCGGCAGTTGTTTCACGGACCGCCATAAAGTAATGTCGCGCGGGCCGGACCATGGAGACGGCAATGCCGTCAGTTCCGCTACCCAGCGCACGGCGCCCTTGCGCAAATCCATGACGGCTCCGCGGAACAGTCCATTCCAGACAGGATATGAATCGCATGAGCAGACGCCGCCGCATTTATGAAGGCAAGGCCAAGATCCTCTATGAGGGCCCGGAACCGGGTACGCTCGTGCAATTTTTCAAGGATGACGCCACCGCCTTCAACAATCAGAAGCATGAGGTTGTGGAAGGCAAGGGCGTCCTCAACAACCGCATTTCCGAGTTCCTGTTCAGCCACATGAACCGGATCGGGATCCCCACTCATTTCATTCGGCGCATCAACATGCGCGAACAGCTGATCCGCGAAGTGGAAATCGTGCCGCTCGAGGTGGTGGTGCGCAACATCGCCGCCGGCTCGCTCTCCAAGCGGCTGGGCATCCCCGAGGGCGAGGTGCTGCCGCGCTCGATCATCGAGTTCTACTACAAGAATGACGGCCTGGGCGACCCGATGGTCTCCGAGGAGCACATAACGGCCTTCGGCTGGGCCAATCCGCAGGAAATCGACGACATCATGTCGTTGGCGATACGCGTGAACGACTTCCTCACCGGGCTTTTTCTCGGCGTCGGAATCCAGCTGGTCGATTTCAAGATCGAGTGCGGACGGCTCTGGGAAGGCGAGATGATGCGCATCGTCGTGGCGGACGAAATCTCGCCGGACAGCTGCCGCCTGTGGGACATCGAGACCAACGAGAAGATGGACAAGGATCGGTTCCGCCGCGACATGGGCGGAATGCTGGAGGCCTATAGCGAAGTGGCCCGCCGCCTTGGAATCATGAACGAGAACGAGGCGCCGCGCGGCAAGGGGCCGGTGCTCGTCAAGACGGACAAGTAACCGCGCCACCGCCATCGGGCGAAAATTGCCAGATTTGCACTTTTTGGTTGCATTCGCGTGCAACTTGGGGATTATGAACTCCGAAAGGAGAACATATAATGAACATCAAGTTTGCAGAATCAGCCGACGAAAAGGAGGCGCTGGGTGTCGGGGCCGATTTTCCATACCCGGTCGCCGTCATTGGCGGAGAGCGCGCAATGGAGACCCTGATCGAAATCGGGGAGAACCACCCCGGCACCACGCCGGTTCTGATCGGGTCGACAGACTTCGCGGGCGGATTGGCGGAGAATTTCAAATCCTATGACATCGCACCGGCCGAGATGCTGAAGAAGGCGGCCGATCTCGATCTCGCCGAATGGTTCGAGGAACGCGAGGCCGAGATCCGCGAATGCTATGAAGACGAGAGCGACTGGCCGCTGGGCGGCGGCGTCTGGCCGGAGGAAATCAGGCCCGCCAAGACATTCACCACCGCCTCCGACATGCTGACGAAGAAGCCGCTTGAGGAAATCGTCGTCGCGCTTCTGCCGAACTCCAACCCGTGGCAGGTGAACGCCTATCTGCAATATGGCGGATGGAACGAGTGCCCCATGCCGGAAGTCCATTGCGCGATGGCGAAACGATGGTGGGACGAATGCG
>JAUIBM010000151.1 GCA_030428345.1 Alphaproteobacteria bacterium
AGTCGGCTTCGATCGGGCCGCCGCCGTGTTCCGGGTCCCATTTGCCACCCAGCGCCAGGCGGATCGTCGCCCCTTCGCCCGCCGCGACGGCGGCCCGGGCAGCCGCGGCGTCGCACATCGGCGCCAGCACGGCGTTGGTCGTACCCTCGTCCAGCAGCATCTTCAGCAATGCGGTGCCGTCGCCATAGGCGCCGCCGGCCGGGCTGTCGCCGTAATCGCCAAGGACAAGCGGCTTGTCGCCCGGCTTGTGCGCTCGCAGCGCGGCCAGCGCCTCGTCCATCGAGACGATGCGCTCAGCCGTCTCCGTCCGTCGCCGCCAGCATTCGTCCATCATGGCCGCGGCGATCTCGCGCAGGCGCGTGACTGGCGCATAACCCGTCACCGCGGCTGAAGGCCCGATCACCGGGCTGTCGGTCTTGGAATAGCCGGCGTTGATCGATATCGCGAGGATGTCCGGGTCCGCCTCGAAACCCTCGGCCAGCTTGATCGCATCAAGGAACGGCCCGTGATCGTGATAGGTGCGCGCGCCGTCGAAACCGACCAGCATCGCCTTGCGCGCCAGCACGCAGACGGGCATCTCGCCGCGGCGGAAGCACTCCGCGAGCATCCGAGCGACCTTCACGCCGGTCTTTCGCTGGTCGACATGCGGACTGGTCCGGAATGCGAACATTCCCTGCACCTCGGCCGCCATTTCGTGGCTGATGTTGCAGTGCGGGTCGAGCGAAACGAAGATCGGCACGCTTGCCCCGACCACCGCGCGCACCCGGCGAACGATTTCCAGCTCCGAGTCGGGATAGCTTTCGACCACCATCGCGCCATGCAGCGAGAGCAGCACCCCGTCGAGCGGCATCGCTGCCCTGGTTGCGGCGACCAGCTTGTCGCAAATGGTTTCGAATGCCGCGTCGGCCACCGGGCCGCTCGGCGGGGCGAAGGTGGCGATGGCCGGCACGACCTGCCATCCTTCTTCCTGCGCCACGTCGATGAAGCCGGCCGGCTCCAGGTTCACGTCGCGGTAATAGTCGAGCAGCTCTTCGCCTTCGCGATAGTTCTGCGCGGTAAAGGCCTCGAGTTGGGTCAGATTGCGGTTGAACCCGTTCCCCTCGTGTTTGAACTGGGCGATCAGGACCTTTTTCATCGTGCGGTTTCCCTCAGGATCATTTCAATAGACCACGTCCGTTGCGCGTCCCTTCGCCCCGCCGCCGCGCACGCGCTCGAGCGAAACAGCAAGATCGGCGATGAACGCCTCTCGGGCGGGTGCGTGGAACAGCGACATCATGGCGTGGATGCCGGGCGGGCGACGGGTCTGGCCGACCAGCCAGCCATGCGTGCCAAGTTCCTTCGCCACCGCGAACATGTCCTCGCTCTGCGAGGTGAAGGCGATGATCGAAAGATCGGGCCGGGCGATCATGCGGAAACCCAGCGCCTCTAGGTCGGCCACATAGAGGTCCACCATCTCGGCCAGGCGGCGCGCGGCGTCGCGATATCCGGTCGTGCCCAGGTGGTTGAGCACCGCCCAGGCGGCCGCCACCGCGCCGCCGGGACGCGTGCCGACAAGCGTCGAGGTCTCGAACCGCCCGCTCGGCCATGCATCGGCGACGAAGGCCGCCCGCTCCATGTCGGCGGCGTCGCGGAAGAAGACCGTCGAGGCCGGCTTGGGGCAGAAGCCGAACTTGTGCAGATCGGCTGAAATCGAGCGTACGCCGGGAAAACGGAAGTCGAAATGGGGCGTCTGACGCCCGTTCATGGTGAAGAATGGCGCCATCCAGCCGCCGACGCAGGCATCGACATGCAGCCACGCACCGGTTGCCTCGGCCAGATCGCTCAGTTGGTCGATCGGGTCCACCACCCCATAGGGAAAGCAGGGCGCCGAGCCGATGATCGCGATGGTGTTCTCGTCGATCAGCGGCCGCATCGCCTCCGCGTCGGCGCGGCCGTCCGGGCGAACTTCGGTGCGCCGGATCTCGTAGCCGAGTAGGTCGCTCGCCTTGTCGAAGGCCGGGTGCGCGGTTACCGGCATCACGATGTTCATCGCCGATCCGGGCCCACGCCCGGGCCGGGCGGCGCGCCAGGCGTCTCGCGCCGTCTTCATCGCCACAAGGATGCTTTCGCTGCCGCCGGAAGTGAACACTCCCTCGCCACCGTCGGGCGCGGAGAACAGCGAGAGCCCGTAGTCCAGCACCTCGCGCTCCATGGACTGGATGCTGTGGAAGGCGCGCTTTCGCCCGAGCGCGTTTTCCGAAAAGAACTCGAAATAGGCCTTTCGCCCGATCTCGTAGGTCTCTGAATCGTTGTGAAAGACGTAGAGCGGCGTGCGTCCGTTACGCCAGTCGATGTCGTCCGCCTTGCGGGCGCGCATGTCGACCAGCAGGTCGTCCCAGTCGCGGCCCCCGGCCGGAAACGGCGCGCGAGCGTTCATTGCTCGAGTTCCTTGAGAATGGCGTTCGATCCGTCTCTCAGATCGCTGGCGATCTCGGATGCAGCAGCATCGCCATCGCGCAGGCGCAGGGCGGCGTCCGCGTCGGCCCGGCGCGCAGCAGCAGCGAATTGATCATCGACACCAGCAGGGGCATGCCCGAGCATTCGTAGATCGCCAGGTGGAAGGCGGTGTCGATCTGCAGCGCCGTGGCGAAATTCTCCTGGGCGATCGCCTGGGCCAGCGTTTCGTTCTGGTGGATAAGGCCCGCAATGTCGTCGTCGCTCATGCGCGCAGCGGCAAGCCGCGCCGCGGTGGGCTCGAGCGAAATTCGAATATGAACGATTTCCTGATAGCGCGCCTTGTCCAGCTGGACGGTCCGGAAACCGCGCCCGTCCGCATTGGAAAGGGCGCCTTCATTGGCGAGGCGTGTCAGCGCTTCGCGCACCGGCGTGATGCTGACCGCCAGTTCCTCGGCCAGTCCCCGGACCGAAAGGCGCTCCGCCGGCTTCCAGGCGCCCATCAATATGCCGCGCGACACGATCGCATAGACCTGATCGGCCAGCGTGGCGCTGCGCTGAACAACTTCCTCGGCAAGCAAGGCGTCCGCATTCGGGAAGGCTGCCGTCAGATCGCTGGCGGGTTGGTAGCGGATTTCGCTGGCGGACTGATCGGGGTTCATGAGGTTCCTTTCCGAGCGTATCGACCCGATGCTGCCAGCGCTTGGCGCATATCGGCAACCCATCGATATACGGTATTTGTCATATGGAATATCAATTTGCGATAACAAAAACGCACGTAAACATCTGATATTATTGACAACAGGCGAAGCCTTGACTGAAAATGGTGAAAAATCTGGTTCCATAAGTTTATTGATTTGGCATCATTTTTGCCCAAGTTTCGGCTTTCGCGCGGTTGCCTCTCGCAGCAGGCTGCGTCTCGCAAACAGCAGGGCCAGCAAATGCAAGCACAGTTCTCCCGACCAGATATCGCCGGCACCTTCGGGGTCGTGGCCTCGACCCACTGGATTGCCTCTTCCGTCGGCATGGCCATGCTGGAGCGGGGCGGCAACGCCATTGACGCTGCGGTCGCGACAGGCTTTGCCCTGCAGATTGTCCTACCCCATCTCAATGGTCCCGGCGGCGATCTTCCGCTTCTGGCCAGACTGGCGAATGGCGAGACAATCGTGCTGTGCGCCCAGGGTCCGGCGCCGGCCGCCGCCGACCCGGCGGCGTTGCGCGCCCTCGGGCTGGACATCATCCCGGGAACCGGATTGCTTCCGGGCGTCGTCCCCGGCGCATTCGAAGGCTGGCTGCGCGTACTCAGGGATCACGGAACGATGGAGCTGTCCGACGTGGTGGCTCCCGCCATCGGCTATGCGCGCGACGGCTTTCCGCTCGGCGCGGAGACGGCCTCGGTGATCGCGCGACTTGCCCCATACTTTGCCGAACACTGGCCAACGTCCCACGTCACCTGGTGTCCCGACGGCAAGCCGCCCGGGCAGGGTGCGCTTTTCCGCAATCCGGTCCTCGCCGACGCCTATGCGCGGCTCGCAGCGTCCCCCGGAAACAGCCGAGAGGCGCGGATCGACGCGGCGCGAGCGGCCTGGTCCGAGGGCTTCGTCGCCGCCGCGATCGGGCAGTTCCTCGCAACGGCAAACCTGCACGACGTCTCGGGCAGCCGGCATCGCGGCCTGCTGTCCGCCAGCGACATGGCCGGCTGGAGCGCTTCCTACGAAGCCCCGGTCTCCATCGACTATCACGGGTTTCGCGTCTTCAAGACCGGGCCGTGGGGGCAGGGGCCGGTCCTGCTGCAGGCGCTCCGGATCCTGGAGCACTTCGACATTTCCGCGCTCGACCCTTGCGGCGCGGACTTCGCCCATCTGGTGATCGAGGCCATCAAGCTCGCATTCGCCGACCGCGACACCTATTATGGCGACCCGGCCTTTTCCGACATTCCGCTGGAAGAATTGCTGTCCTTCGAATATGGGCGCGCCCGCGCCGCACTGATCGGCGCACAGGCCTCGCACGAGTTTCGGCCGGGCGCGCTGCCGGGATACGGCAAGTGGGTGAGCGAGGCGCAGGCGCGTACCTCGGGCGCCTTGCGGACGGAAACGGACGAGGGCGCGGCCGAGCCGACCATGGCGCATCTCACGCGCGTCAAGGGCGACACCGTGCATCTCGACGTCGCCGACCGCTGGGGCAATGTCGTCTCCGCCACGCCCTCGGGCGGCTGGCTTCAAAGCGCGCCGGTGGTGCCCGGCCTCGGCTTCGCGCTCAATACGCGCGCGCAGATGTTCTGGCTGGACGGCGCCGGGCCCGGCCTGCTGCGCCCCGGCGCGCGGCCCCGCACGACATTGACGCCGACGCTCGCGGCCCACGCCGACGGGCGCGTCCTGTCGCTGGGCACGCCGGGCGGCGACCAGCAGGACCAGTGGCAGTTGATCTGGTTCCTGCGCATGGTGCATCACGGCCTTGGCATGCAGGAAAACATGGATGCGCCCTTGTTCCACTCGCTGCATGTCCAGGCCTCGTTTTATCCCCGGGCGATCCGGCTGGGCGAGATGCTGGCCGAGCCTGAATTGGGTGATTCGACGATCGCCGAACTGCGCAACCGGGGGCACAAGGTGACGGTGGCGCCGCCGGCCTCGCTCGGCCGCCTTACCGCCGCGCTGCGCCATGGCGATGGCCGTGTGCAGGCCGCCGCCACGCACCGGATGATGGATGCCTATGCCGTCGGCCGTTAGGGGTTGAAGGAACGCTGGACTCCCGTGCGTTCTTCCGATTGTCACTGGATCGGGAGCCTTCGCGGCAATACGGTGCAGTGGGTGAGGGCGTTTATCCACTTCGAGACTATAACGCCTCTCGGATCGTCGAGCCTTTCCGCGTGACAACGGCGAGCACCCTCCGCAGCCAAGGCAAAAGGGAATCCGACCATGTGGCCAGACAACCGACTCCGCGACCTGTTTTCCATCGATTACCCAATCATCCAGGCGCCGATGGCGGGCGCTAGCGGTCTGGACATGGCGGTCGCGGTCAGCGAGGCAGGTGGCCTTGGTTCGCTGGCATGCGCGATGTTCGAGGCAGACCGATTGCGCAGCGTGCTGGTTTCGGCGCAGGAGCAAACGAGGCGGCCGCTGAACTTGAACTTCTTCGCGCACGCTTCGCCCCGGAACGATCTGGAACGCGATGCGGGCTGGCTCGGCAGGCTTGCCGCCTACTATGCCGAGTTCGGGCTTTCCATCCCGGCGGAACTGCCCGTCGGTTCCGTCCAGCCTTTCGATGAAGCCCGTTGTGCGATCGTCGAGGAATTCGCGCCGGCAGTGGTCAGTTTCCACTTCGGATTGCCAGACGCGGGATTGGTTGCAAGGCTCAGATCCGCAGGTTGCAAGATCATCAGTTCGGCGACGACAATCGCCGAAGCGCGCTGGCTGGCCGCAAATGGTTGCGACGCCATCATCGCCCAGGGGTATGAAGCAGGCGGCCACCGGGGCGTGTTTCTCACCGATAGTCTGGACAGCCAGATGGGGACAATGGCGCTTGTGCCGCAGATTGCCGACGCGGTCGACTTGCCGGTCATCGCCGCCGGCGGGATTGGCGACGCGCGCGGCATCGTCGCGGCCTTCGCCCTCGGGGCCAGCGCCGTGCAGATGGGGACCGCCTACCTGTTCACCGAAGAGGCCGTCATAAGCCCCGCCTACCGAAAATCGCTGGAGGACGCCGCGGGCGCCGAAACGGCGGTGTGCAACGTGATTTCCGGCCGTCCGGCGAGGGTGCTGACCAATCGCCTGGTTTCCGAGCTTGGCCCGATGTCGACAGACGCACCGGCCTTTCCAAAGGGATTTGCAGCCATCGGTCCGTTGCGCGACGCTGCCGAGCAGCTCGGGAAGACGGATTTCAGCGCCCATTACTGCGGTCAGTCCGCCGCGCTCGGGCGAAAGGCGACGGCATTCTCGCTCACGCGCGCTCTGGCTGCCGATGCACTGCGAAGCTTCGAACCGGGCCCGGCCAAGAAGCGCCACAGCGCGCCGTCATGAGGAGCCCGATCCCGCTGGCGCAGATTGGCGGGCGGCGCAGGATGCGGGAGCCGTGCTTCCCGATTGGTTCCGGCGGTCCTTCCTGCCGCCAGGGCTTTGCGCCGTGCTATCCCGAGAATGACGGCGGTCTGTTGCGCAGGCACTGCGAATGACGCGCCTTCTCGTTCACACCATGGGTTCCTGCATCGCCCGCTCCACCTCTCGGCCGTCATCGTCGGGCCATGCGTGCGGCGAACGGTCTTCGCCGTTCGCTTGCCGCGCTCCTATCCGACGATCCATACCGTTGCGCCGCCGCATCCGCTGCCTTTTCGCAGGGGTAACGGAATGGGTCCTCGGGTCACGGCTTCACCGGCCCGAGGATAACGGTGCAAGTTGTCCAGCCTCGCACAAGGCACGCCTCCTCGTTCACGCGGCTGAAAAGGCCCGTGGGATGAGTAGTTTTTGTTGGGTTCGGATCTTGCGCTTCGCTTCGCTCAAC
>JAUIBM010000152.1 GCA_030428345.1 Alphaproteobacteria bacterium
CGGCAGCGCGATCTATCGCGACCCGGCGGATGGCTCCTGGCAGACGTCGGACGCCTATCTCTCAGGCCCCGTGCGCGACAAGCTGGCGATCGCCGAGGCTGCCACCGAAATCGATCCGACCTACAGCCGCAATGTCGAGGCGCTCGAGGGGGTGCAACCGGCCGATCTCAGCCCCTCCGAGATCACGGCGCGGCTCGGCGCACCGTGGATCCCCGCCTCCGATGTCGTCGACTTCATCAAGGAGACAATGGGGACCGACATCCGCATCCGCCACATGCCGGAACTCGCCTCCTGGACGGTCGATGCGCGCATGCTCGCCTACCGCGCCGAGGGCACGTCCGAATGGGGCACAAAACGCCGGCACGCCGGCGAACTGCTCGCCGATGCCCTCAACAGCCGTATCCCGCAGATCTTCGATACGATCAGGGACGGGGACAGCGAGAGGCGGGTCCTCAATGTCGTCGACACCGAGGCGGCCAAGGAAAAGCTCACCAAGATCAAGACCGCTTTCCAGACATGGGTCTGGTCCGATCCCGACCGGACCGACCGGCTGGCGCGGGTCTATAACGACACCTTCAACAATATCGCGCCCCGATCCTTCAACGGGGACCATCTGCAACTTCCGGGCGCCTCTGGCGCCTTTGTTCTTTATGGCCACCAGAAACGGGGCATCTGGCGGATCATCTCATCGGGCGCCACCTATCTTGCCCACGCCGTCGGCGCCGGCAAGACCATGACGATGGCCGCCGCCATCATGGAACAGCGCCGGCTCGGCCTGATCTCGAAAGCCATGCTGGTCGTACCCGGACATTGCCTGGCCCAGGCCGCCCGCGAATTCCTGGCGCTCTATCCGACGGCCCGCATACTTGTCGCCGACGAGACGAATTTTTCCAAAGACAAACGTCACCGCTTCCTGTCGCGCGCCGCGACGGCGAATTGGGACGCGATCATCATCACCCATTCGGCCTTCAAGTTCATCGCCGTACCGGCAGTCTTCGAAAAGCAGATGATCGAGGATGAGCTCGCGCTCTACGAAGATCTGCTCATCAGGGTCGAGGGCGACGATCGGGTGTCACGCAAGCGATTGGAACGGTTGAAGGAGGGTCTGAAGGACCGGCTGGAATCGTTGGCGACCGTCAAGGACGATCTCCTGACCATTTCCGAGCTCGGCGTCGACCAGATCATCGTCGACGAGGCGCAGGAGTTCCGGAAACTCTCCTTCGCCACCAACATGTCGACCCTGAAAGGCGTCGATCCGAACGGCTCGCAGCGGGCCTGGGACCTCTATGTGAAATCCCGCTTCATCGAGACAAAGAACCCGGGTCGGGCACTGGTGCTGGCCTCGGGCACGCCGATCACCAATACACTTGGCGAAATGTTCTCGGTTCAGCGCTTCCTCGGCTTCGACGCGCTCAAGGAACGCGGCCTGCACGAGTTCGACGCCTGGGCCTCGACCTTCGGCGACGTGGCGACCGAACTCGAATTGCAGCCCTCGGGCAAATACAAGCCGATCTCGCGCTTTGCCACCTTCGTCAATGTGCCGGAACTGATCGCCATGTTCCGCTGCTTCGCCGACGTCGTCCTGCCCGAGGACTTGCGGCAATATGTAAAAATCCCCGCCATTGCGACCGGCAAACGACAGATCGTCACCGCCAAACCGACCGAGGATTTCAAGCTCTATCAGCGGGTGCTCGAGGCGCGCATCAAGGCGATTGAAAAGCGCGAGGGTCCGGCCCAGCCCGGTGACGACATTCTGCTTTCCGTCATCACCGACGGGCGCCATGCGGCGATTGATCTCCGGCTGGTCGATCCCTGCAATGATAATGAGCCAGACAACAAGCTCAACAGGCTGATCGCCAACGCCTATCGCATCTGGAGCGAGACCGGAGAAAATGAGTACCTGACCCGTGACGGCAAACCCTTCGATCTGCCGGGCGCGGCGCAGATGATCTTTTCCGATCTCGGCACGATCAGCGCCGAGAAAAGCAGGGGTTTCTCGGCCTATCGCTGGATCCGCGACGAGCTCGTCCGGCTCGGCGTTCCAGCTTCCGAAATCGCCTTCATGCAGGACTTCAAGAAGTCCGACGCCAAGCAGAGGCTCTTCGCTGATGTCAATTCCGGCAAGGTCCGCTTCCTGATCGGATCGTCCGAAACCATGGGTACAGGCGTCGACGCGCAGCTTCGCCTGAAGGCGCTCCACCATCTCGACGTCCCCTGGCTCCCCTCCCAGATCGAGCAGCGCGAGGGCCGCATCGAGCGGCAGGGCAATCAGCATGACGAGATTGACATCTTCGCCTACGCCACCGAAGGCTCGATGGACGCGCAGATGTGGCAGAACAACGAGCGCAAGGCCCGCTTCATCGCCGCCGCTCTGTCCGGCGACACGTCCGTGCGTAGGCTGGAGGATCTGGGTGAGGGGCAGGTCAACCAGTTCGCCATGGCGAAGGCGATTGCTTCCGGCGACCAGCGCCTGATGCAGAAGGCGGGCCTCGAGGCCGACATTGCCCGGCTTGAACGGTTGCGCGCCGCGCATCGCGACGACCTCTTTGCCGTTCGTCGTCAAATCCGCAACGCCGAACGTGATATTGAACACGATACGCGGCGGATCGCCGAGATCGGTCAGGACATCGAGCGTAGGATTCCGACAGCCGGCGATGCATTTGCAATGACCGTTGGCGGACAATCCTTCGCCGAACGCAAGCCGGCCGGCCGCGCGCTGATGAAGGAAGTCATGACCCTTGTGCATCTGCAGGAGGAGAATGAGACCACCATTGCCACCATCGGTGGCTTCGATCTCGTCTTCTCCGGAAAAAGCTTCGGAAACGACGAATTCCAGTACGACGTCGTACTGATGCGGACCGGCGAGGAAACCGAGATCGATCTTGTTCTCACCGTCACCCCACTTGGTGCGGTGTCGCGCATCGAGCATGTGCTTTCCGGTTTCGAGGACGAGCGCTCGCAATACCGCTTCCGCCTCGATGACGCGGAGCGCCGGTTGGCCTCATACCAGACCCGCCAGGGTGGAGAATTCGGGTTCGAAGACGAGCTTGGCGACAAACGCAGGCAACTCGCCGGGATCGAAGCCGATCTGGCGGACGAGGTCCAGATGGAGGGGAAGAAAGCCATGGAGGTGGCCTGAAGATGACGGAGAAAGGGGACCGGTCGCAGACCGGTCTGACCGGTGACGCTTCCGCTCAACCGCCGCCTGCGCCATCCCGGCCTGTTGGTCAGCGCAGGGCGTTGCGCCCCGCTCGCCCTACCGGGCAGGGATGCTCGGCCGCAATTGCACCGGCCCGCCCGCTCAGCGGTCTGGGGGAAGTCTTGAGGAACAAGACGAGAAGAGGCCTGGCGTGGTGCCGGGTCACCAATCCCGAAAAAGGAGTTCCCCATGCATATCATCAAGATCGACCCGCGCGCGCTCAAGGATAATCCTGACGACGCCCGCCGCTCGAAATCCAATCCGCAATCGGACTCGCTGATGCTGGCGACCATCAAGGCTGTCGGCATCATCCAGCCGCCGGTCGTCTCGCCCGAAGCCGATGGAGGCAATGGCTTCATCATCCAGGCCGGGCACCGGCGCACCAGGCAGGCGATCGCCGCCGAACTGGGCGAAATCGAGGTCATCGTCACGGACGCGGCCGATGATGGCGGCGCCATGCGCTCCATGGTCGAGAACATTGCCCGCGAACCACTCAATCCGGTCGATCAATGGCGGGGCATCGAGCGCCTTGTTGCGCTCGACTGGACCGAGGAAGGCATCGCCGCAGCACTGTCGCTTTCGGTGCGCCAGATCAGGAAACTCCGGCTGCTCGCCAATGTGCTGCCCGCCATGCTCGACCAGATGTCAAAAGGCGACATGCCCGATGAACGGCAACTCAGGATAATCGCTGCTGCCTCGATCGCTGAGCAGAAAGAGGTCTGGAAGGCGCACAAGCCCAAGAAAAACGAAACGACCGCCTGGTGGTCCGTGGCCCAAGGTCTTTCGAAAACCCGCATGTATGCGCGCGATGCCAGCTTCGACGATGAGTTGGCGCAAGCCTATGGCATTGCATGGGTCGAGGACCTCTTCGCCCCGGCTGACGAGGACAGCCGTTACACGACCGATGCCGAGGCCTTTCTCGGCGCGCAGCAGGAGTGGATGACCAACAACCTGCCCAAGAACGGCACCATCACCGAACTCAATGGATGGAATGGGCCCGAGCTGCCCAAGAAGGCCGAGCGCGTCTACGGCAAGCCGACGAAATCCGATCACACGGCAATGTACCTCGACCGCGACGGCAAGGTGCAGTCGGTTGTCTATCGGTTGCCCGAGGCGAAAACCGCCAAGGGCAAAACTGAAGATGGCGGCGCCACTCTGCCGGCGAAACGGCCCGACGTCACCCAGAAAGGCCAGGACATGATCGGTGATTTCCGAACCGACGCGCTTCATGAAGCGCTTGGCCGCGCACCGATCGAGGTCGATACGCTGATGGCGTTACTCGTCATCGCCTTTGCCGGTCAGAACGTCCGCGTTGATACCGGGTCCGGCAATACGGATTCATTCCGAAGCCAGATCGCGCCCCATGCCGCAACCCTGGTCGATGAAACCGGCAATCTTGCCTTCGACAAGGACACGCTGAGGATTGCGGTGCGCTCGGTTCTGATCGAGGTGCTGTCGTGCCGCCGCAACATCTCCAACAGCGGCATCGTCTCGCGGATCGCGGGCAACGTCGTCGGGGCTGACAGCTTCCTGCCCACTATGGGAACCGAAGACTTCCTGCAGTGCCTCTCGCGGCAGGCACTTGAGGCGGCGTGCGCAGATAGCTCGGTTCTGCCACGCGACAAGGTCCGCGACACCCGTGCCGCCCTTGTGGAGCATTTCCAGGAGGAACGCTTCGTCCACGGGTCGGCGCTCTTCGCGCCGGACGCGAACGAACTCGCCGATTGGAAGGCCCGCAACGAGATCGTCGAGGATGAGAACGGCGGCGATACTGAAGGCTCTGTCGACGAGCCGGAAGGGGGCGACACCGACCCGAAAGCCGTCTCCGAAGGTTTCCGTGAAGCCGCCGAATAGCGGTCTTCTTCCTTCCGAACGCACACCACGTCGCCGGCATCGTCCGGCGGCGCTTTCGTTTCCCATCCATCAATCAGGAAGACATCCCATGTCCGCACAACAGATCTACGACCACGCACCTCTGGGTGCGATCATAGGCTATTCCGACGGCACGCCACGCCCACCCGAACGGCATCGCCGCAAGCTTCAGGCGTGGGAGCGCCACAACAATAAAGGCCGGCTCGTCAGGAAACAGGCGGCAGCCAGCATCGGTGCCACCGGCGTCCCAGCGAGTTTCACCCTTCACGAGGGAGATTTCGCCAGCTTGGCCGTCATCGTGCTTCGGGTTTTCAAATCCTTCTCGGTCGATAGTGATCTCACCTTTACCGTGCTCAGATCTCCATCTGCCGGCTCTGTTCTCGTTTTCAGCCACCCCGGCGATGCGGGCGAACTTGTTCATTTAGCCGACAACCGGCCGGCCGCTGATGAATGGTTGGCCCGTCACGGATATCCCAATGCCGTGTTGCATGAAGTGACCACTGAGGAGGCGGCTGCCGATCATGCCGAGGAGATGGTGGCATGACGAAGGCCGTTTCCACATTCCTGGTCGCCGTCCATATTCTAGTCGATACGACAGGCGCCAATCGCCGCTCAGATGTCATTGCGGCGCTGGAGGCACACCTCGATCATCATCCCCGTCAGGTTCCGGCTTCAGGCATAATCGTCGATTGGGCCGTTGCCGGTAAGGATCTCGCGGACTTGATGATACCAACCATCATTCCTCCCGATTACTCTGCGGGAACCACACCGTTTCCGGATTGGCCCTCGGCAGAGCCGCGAAGGGCAGCGCCATGTCGATGATCACCTCGTCACACCTGCTCTGTCGCATGGAGGCCGCACACCGCCAGACACGAGGCAATCTCGATCGGATCGAACGCCAGATTTCGGCCCGTGCGGAACGCATGACGATGACAGCCAAGGCGAAGGCGAGATCGCACCCGCGTGGAGGATCGCGTTGGACCCGGTCAGACGAAGCCCTGTTCCGGTTCCATATCGACGCGCTCAACTTCGAACGGCGTGGCGAAATCGATGCGTTGACGCGAAAACTCATCCGTCAGGAACGAGCGATCGCAGCTGTCAGTGTCAAGCCCGCCGACGACCAGTCAGGCACAGAAGCCGATACTCAGCCCATACTGTGATTGGGGCAAAGGACCCGGGCTTGGGTCATCATCATTTCCTTCACATAAGGCGCCGGTGATATGCCGCCCCTGACGGCCTCCCTTCGGTTCTGGTCGCGGTCGTAAACCGGCGGTCGGAGCCTTCAAGGCCGCTGGCGCGCCGCGGTGCGGCCGCACGCACCATCCTCGCCAAACCAGCCCCGCGGGACGGCGCGAGGGCTAAAGGCCCTGCTGGCCCGCAGGACGGGTTCGCTCGTCATGGTCCGCGCGGACCCTGAAGCCTCCTTCTTTCCGCCGGTTTCTTTTGCCCGCGCCCGAAGGGAGGGCCGGCAGGGGCCGGCTTGAGCCTTCGGTCAAACCGTGAAGGAAAGGAATTTCACATGACCAGCAACGCTCGTCCCTCCCGTCAGTCCGGCAAGGTCGTCCAGCTCCGCAAGGGCGCTTCCCTCGAAATGGTCCGGCTCGCCTGCCCCGACAGCGCTCAGGCATTCCTCATCTCCGAAAGCTTTGGTCTTCCCGTCATCGACAGCGACGGCATCCGCGATCTCCACCACAAGATCATCGTCGACACGGCCGAAAGCCTCAATGAGGGCTTGGGGGACCGGGCCATGCAAATCCACCTTCAACGTATTGTCGGTTCCTTTGTCGGCTCCGCTCATGGCGCAGGCCAGTTCTACTCGCGCGCGGTGACTGAG
>JAUIBM010000153.1 GCA_030428345.1 Alphaproteobacteria bacterium
CACGGGGCGCAGACCCCGTCGTTGCAGGCGTTGCCGTGCTCGCACGTGTTGTTCGCGTAGCACGGGCCCCCCGGATAGCCGGTCTCGTCGGCCCAGCGGTTGAACGCGTCCTGGATTGCCGCAAGCGCCTTTTTCGACGTCGCCTTGCCTTCGATCACACCCTCGCGCGTCAGGGCCGCGACGACCGATTGCGACAGGATGAAACAATCCTTGCCCATGAAGCGCAGGAAATACTGCCCGGTCGCCCCGCCGAGCCGCGCGCCGCCCTTGTCCAGGGCCGCCATCAGGCCGATCTGCTCGGCGACCGGCCACTCGCCGATCCAGCGGCCGACGCCGCCATGCTCGCGCGCGACCTCGACGAAGAAGCGCGCATTATGCGGCACGGTCGAAATCTTCTGGCCGTTGCGCACGATCCGCGTGTCCGACAGCAATTCGGCGATGTCGTCGTCATTGGCCATCAGCCAACGGCCGGGATCGAAGCCGGCGAAGGCCTGCTCGAACCCTTCCCATTTGGCGTCGATCACCTTCCAGTTGAAGCCGGCCTGGAAGATGCAGCGCGTCGCCATCGACAGATAGCGGTCGTCCGGGATGGCGGCCAGTTCCGCCGGGCTTTTCGGCTTGGCGCCACCGTCATGGTCCTCGAGCGCGGCGTCGCCGTGCCGCTCTCTCGCCAATTCGCGTATTTCGGAAAATTTTCGCATCGACGCGCCTTCTTTCGGGAGCCTTGAACTGCTAGTGGTCCGATCATGACGTTCGCACCCCGCACATGCAGCATCGCGAGGCCGCATCGGGAGCAAGCGTCAAGATCAAGAGAGCCACTAGCAACATTCTGATTCTAGTGGAATTTCTGAATTTGACGTTTGTATCGTGATGTAACCGCAAGTGGGACTCACACGTCAAGTTCACTCCACCAGGCGCGACAGGCCCGCTTGCAGGGCCGGACCGCGACGCACCGGGATTTGTCCATCTGTCATGCCGGAAATCAAGCTTGTCATCTTCGATTGCGACGGCGTTCTCGTCGATTCCGAATATCTGGCCGCGCGGGTGGAATCGCGCCGCTACAGCGAATTCGGGCTGGAGCTTTCGCTCGCCCAGTTCTCCGAACGCTTCGCCGGGCTGAACGGCGAGGCCATCCGGCGGCAGGTGGAGGAGGAGCTGGGCATCCGGCTGCCGGCCGATCTGCAGGGCGAAATCGAGCGCGAACTCGACGGCGTGCTGGAGAAGGAAGTGGAGGCGATCGCCGGCGCGGCGCTGGCGCTGGAGCGCTTCGACCTGCCGCGCTGCATCTGCTCCAATTCCTCCTCGCCGCGCCTCAAGGCCATGCTTTCGCGCACGGGGCTGTATGACAGCTTCCGGCCCTACATCTTCTCGGCGCGCGATCTGGACCCGCCCGCGCCCAAGCCCGCGCCGGACATCTTTTTGCACGCCATGGCCGAATTCGGCGCCAGCGGGCGCGAGGTGATCGTAATCGAGGATTCGGTGCATGGCGTCACCGCGGCGCGCGCGGCCGGGGCGCGGGTGATCGGCTTTACCGGCGGCCGCCACACCTATCCGTTCCATGGCGAGCGGCTGAGCGAAGCGGGCGCGGAAACGGTCATCGCCACGCATGACCTGCTGCCGGCGACCATTGAGGCCTTGACCGTCTGGGAAGGCGCAGGCGAGTTCTGACGCGCCGGCGGCCCGCGCCGCCCCGCCCTGCTCCGCTCCTGCCCGCGCTAATTCACCTTGGGCAGGTTGCGCGGATTGCCGCCTCGTGCGGCGTTCTTGTCGCCGGGGCTGTCGGTGCGCTGCTCGTCGAAGCCGGCATAGATCAGCACGCTGGCGTTTTCCGGCTTGGGAATGGAGACCGCGCTGTCGACAAAGGCGAAGGTGTTGTTGGTGCGCCCGGCCGGAATTTCGGCCGGCGCGTCATGCAGCACCGAATAGAGCACGTTCTCGCCCTGGGTGACGACGATGCGGATCGGCATCAGGAACTGCCCGCTCTCGCCGCTGGGGCCGGAAAGCAGGCGCCCGGCGACCCCGACCTTGATGTTGAGCGTGTTGCCGGCATAGTTGCACTCGCGCACCACGTCGGTGATGGTCGCGCGGAAGCGCAGCTTCTGGCGGGCGTCCGGATCGTCCTTCTTCATCTTGTCGGGATAGAGGTTGAAGGTCTCCGTGCCGGCGCGCAGCACCGTCTTGGGGCAATAGGCGCGCGGATCCTGAACCTCCGGCTTGGCCTCGGCCACGGGAGCGGGCGCGCCGCCATCCAGCCGGGCCGTGCCCAGCGTGCTGTCGACCCCGCCGCCGGTGCAGGCGGCCAGCGCCAGGGCGGCGAATACCGGCATTGCAGCCGCGAAGGCGCGCGCCGGCCTCAAGGCTGCTTTCAGGGGCGCTTCAGGCAAGGGTGCGTCAAGGGGTGCGGGCCGCGGCGCGGCAAATCGGGTCCTGGTCGGCATGTCACTCATTCAGGCTTTTCCGCCAGGCTTGCTGGCAGGGTTCATGCAAGGTTCACGGGCAAGTCCCGCTCGCGGCGGGCCCTGGCCAAGATGCGGCGGCGCAATCATGACGCCGCATTCATGGCGCAAGCTGGGCGGACCCGAGCGAATTCGCCGGCCTTCATAGCAGGCTGCGCGCAAAATGCGAACCTTTGCGGACGAGCGAACCGGCCGCGGAGGCCGATCGGAATCGCGACCGAAAGTTATCAAAAGGGACACCGGGCGAAATTTGCATGCAAGACACCAACATTTGCGAATGGCTCCTGGTCCTTGTTTGCCGGATTTGCACCGATACGCTCATTGGAATCGTTACCCGGAAGCCGATTGCAATACTGGAACAAGCGCCGCCCGGCAGCCCATTTGCCCCGCCTGGAGGGGATTGAACGGGCGCTTGCGCGCGGCGGCGGATCGGGGTTAGAACAGCCGCGATTTTCGCCCCCCGCCGCGAGAGGATTTTCCGTTGCGTTATGTGAGCACCCGCGGCGCCGCCCCGGAACTGGGGTTCTGCGACACGCTGCTGAGCGGGCTCGCCCGCGATGGCGGCCTCTATCTGCCGCAGAACTGGCCGCAGCTTTCGCCCAAAACCATCGCTTCCTTCGCCACCCTGCCCTATGGCGATGTGGCGCGGGCCGTGCTCGCGCCCTTTGTCGGCGATGAAATCCCGGCGGCGAAGTTCTCGGCGATGATCGACGCCGCCTATGCCGGCTTCCGCCACGCGGCTGTGACGCCGCTGGTGCAGATCGAGCCGGCGCATTACATCCTGGAACTGTTCCACGGCCCGACGCTGGCGTTCAAGGACGTGGCGATGCAATTGCTCGGCCGCATGATGGACCATGCGCTGGCCGAGCGCGGCGAGCGGGCGACCATCATCGGCGCGACCTCCGGCGACACCGGCGGGGCGGCGATCGAGGCTTTCGCCGGGCGCGAGAATGTCGATATCTTCATCCTGTTCCCGCATGGCCGGGTCTCGCCGGTGCAGCAGCGCCAGATGACCACGGCGCGGCAGGCCAATGTGTTCGCGCTGGCGATCGACGGCAATTTCGACGATTGCCAGGGCCTGGTGAAGGGCATGTTCAACGACCTGTCCTTCCGCGACACCCTGCGGGTCTCGGGCGTCAATTCGATCAACTGGGCGCGGATCATGCCCCAGATCGTCTATTATTTCTTCGCCGCCTCGCGGCTCGGCGCGCCGCAGCGGCAAGTCTCCTTCACCGTGCCGACCGGCAATTTCGGCGACATCTTCGCCGGCTATGCGGCCAAGCGCATGGGATTGCCGATCGACCGGCTGGTGATCGCCACCAACGCCAACGACATCCTGGCGCGCACGCTCGCCAGCGGCCGCTACGAGATGACCGGCGTCGCCGCCACCACTTCGCCCTCCATGGACATCCAGATCTCCTCCAATTTCGAGCGGCTGGTGTTCGAGGCGAGCGGGCGCGACGCCGCCGCCGTCAACACCCTGATGAGCGGGCTGTCGCAATCGGGCGCATTCACCCTGGCCCCCGCCGCGCTCGAGGCCATCCGCGCCGAATTCGACGCCGGGCGCGCCGACGAGAAGGAGACGGCGGCGTGCATCGCCGACACGCTCTCGCGCAGCGGCTATCTCGCCGACCCGCATACGGCGGTGGGAATTTCCGTGGCGCAGCGCCATGCCGGCGACAGCGCCATGGTGACGCTTTCCACCGCCCATCCGGCGAAGTTTCCCGACGCGGTGGAAGCGGCCTGCGGCGTGCGCCCGGAGCTGCCGGAATGGTGCGGCGACCTGATGGCGCGCGAGGAGCGGTTCAGCGTTCTCGACAACGATCTATCCGTCGTCCAGCGCTTCATTGCCTCCCATTCGCGGGCGGGATGATAAGACCCCGGCTGTACTGCGACGCACAATGAAAATGCCGCGCCGCACAACAAGAAATGCGACAAAACAGCCCTCGCCGACCGCCCAAAAGCCGCAAATCGTCAATGACTTCGTAGCTTCATGAAGCTATCATGACTGCATGAGCGTTGAAGTAACCAAGCTCGACAACGGTCTGACCGTTGTCAGCGAGAACATGCCGCACCTCGAAAGCGCGGCTCTGGGAGTCTGGGTCAAGTCGGGCGCGCGCAATGAAAAGCGCGAGGAGCACGGTATTGCCCATCTGCTGGAGCACATGGCCTTCAAGGGCACGAACCGGCGCTCGGCGGCACAGATCGCCGAGGAAATCGAGAATGTCGGCGGCGACGTCAACGCCGCGACAAGCATCGAGACGACATCCTACTACGCCCGCGTGCTGCGCGAGGACGTGGCGCTGGGCGTCGACATCCTGCACGACATCCTGGCCAATTCCAGCTTCGACGAGGTCGAACTGGAGCGCGAGCAGCATGTCATACTGCAGGAGATCGGAGCGGCGAACGACACGCCGGACGACCTGGCCTTCGACCTGTTCCAGGACACGGCCTTTTCCGGCCAGCCCATCGGCCGGCCGATCCTGGGCACGCGCGAAACCGTTTCGGGCTTCGGCACCTCCAATCTGCGCAATTACCTCGCCGAGCATTATCGCGGGCCCAGCATGGTGCTGTCGGCGGCCGGCGCGATCGACCACGATGCGCTGGTCCGGCAGGCGAGCGAGACCTTCGGCAACTTCGCGCCCGAAATTGCGCCCGCGCCGCAGCCGGCCTTCTATCGCGGCGGCGAGCAATTGCTCGACCGCGACTTCCAGGAAGCCCAGATCGTGCTGGGCTTCGAGGGGCGGCCGTACCAGGTGCGCGACTTCTACGCCTCGCAGCTCCTGGCGACGGTGCTGGGCGGGGGCATGTCCTCGCGCCTCTTCCAGGAAGTGCGCGAAAAGCGCGGCCTTTGCTATTCGATCTACGCCTTCCATTGGGCGTTTTCCGATTCCGGCATTTTCGGCGTCCACGCAGCCACCGGCGAGGAGGATGTGGCGGAGTTGATGCCCGTCATTCTCGACGAGTTGATGCGGGCGGCCGATTCGATCACCGAGGCGGAGGTTAACCGAGCCAGGGCGCAGATCCGCTCCAGCCTGCTGATGAGCATGGAAAGCCCGTCGGCGCGCTCGGGCCAGATCGCGCGGCAGTTCCTGCTCTATGGGCGGATCGTGACGCTGGACGAGATGAACCAGCGTCTGGCGGCGATCTCGGCCGAACGCCTGCAGGAGCTCGCCGGCAGGCTGTTCACGCAGTCCAACCCGACGCTTTCGGCCGTCGGCCCGATCAAGGGCTTGATGCGTCAGGAGGAAATCGCCGGTCGCCTGGGCTACCGCACGGCAAGCGCTGCGGAATAGCGGGCGGCGGGCGACGATGAAACTGTTCACGCTTCGCTCCCGCACCAGACCGGAGTTGAAGGGATACGGCCTTATCCTGCGCCAGCCGGAGATGGACGACTTCGAGGCATGGCGCGACCTGCGCGCGGAGAGCGCCGGTTTCCTCGGCCCCTGGGAGCCCAGATGGCCGGGCGACGATCTGACGCGGACCGGCTTCCGGCGGCGACTCGACCATATCCACCGTGAAGCCGCGCAGAAATCCGGCCTTTCATGGTTCGTGCTGCGGCAGAACGACCAGGCGCTGCTGGGCGGCCTCGCATTTTCCGGGATCCGCTACGGCGCGGCGATGAGTTGCCAGCTGGGATACTGGATGGGCGAACGCCATGCCGGCCAGGGCCACATGACCCGTGCGGTGCGTCTGGCGCTGGCCCAAGCCTTCGGTCCCATGGGCCTGCAGCGCGTAGAGGCGGCGTGCATCGACGGCAATGCGCGCTCGATCGGCCTCCTGTTGCGGGTCGGGTTCCGGCGGGAGGGATTCATGCGCTCCTATCTGGAAATCAATGGCGAGCGGCGCGACCATGTGCTTTTCGCCATAACCAGGGGCGATTTTTCTTCCGCGCCCCAGAAGTCCGCGACCGCCGGACGGATTGTCGCCCCAATGCTGCCCTAACAGCAACAGGGGATGCGCCCGATCGTCGACTGGATAGGGACCGCTTTATGTGTTCTAAGGCGTTAGCCTATTTTGGCTGACGTTTGCGATCGGGAAAATTCGGGAAGTGACGCAAAGAGTTTATCGGTTCAGGCGGATAGCCGCTGCGGCAGGAGTCTTCCTGGCCGCGGTTCTGCTTGCCGTACTGCCGGCCGCCGCGCTGGAGGCGATCAGCGTTTCCAAGGACGACGCGGCGATCGATCTTACCCCGGCGATCGAGATGCACCTGCTGCAGGGCGCCAGCCTGAAGATATCCACAGCGCCGGACCGCGACGGCATCGTGAGGCGCGTCGAGGTCCGTTCGCGCCTTTCCGACGATGTCAGCAACTGGGCGGTGTTTGCGCTCGCCAATGATTCCAACGAGCAGATCGACCGCCTGATCGTGGCGCCGCATTATCGTCTGGTCGGGTCGGGCATTTTCTGGCCGGATCTGGACGCCGAGCGCATCGGAACCATCACACC